>NZ_JAKWFH010000012.1:0-156346 GCF_029522185.1 Burkholderia sp. IO2
TACCAGCGTCGTCGAGGGAATCAACAACACTATCAAGGTCATCAAGCGCAGGGCTTACGGGTACCGCGACGAGGAATACTTCTTCCTCAAGATCCGCGCCGCGTTCCCCGGTAATCCACGATGAACCTTTTTTATTGCACGAGCACGGCTGCAACCGCACGCGCTCGCGGGGTCGGACCGCTCGGGCGGCCACCGCGGCGAGGCGCACCCCGCCCGGCGTCGCCGCCCGATACCGCGCCGCTTCGGCCACCCGGCCATGTAACCGGACGAAAAAAGCCGGCGGCACCGGAGGCGCGACGGGTAAAATTGCGGCCATTCAAGGATTCTTTGGCCTTTCGGAGTCTGTCATGTCCATTGCCCGCCGCACCACGCTGTCGAAGTTCCTGATCGAACAGCAACGTGAGACCAACAACCTCCCCGCCGACCTGCGCCTGCTGATCGAAGTCGTCGCCCGCGCGTGCAAGGCGATCAGCTACAACGTGTCGAAGGGCGCGCTCGGCGAAGCGCTCGGCACCGCCGGCAGCGAGAACGTCCAGGGCGAAGTGCAGAAGAAGCTCGACATCCTGTCGAACGAAATCCTGCTCGACGCGAACGAATGGGGTGGCAACCTCGCCGCGATGGCGTCGGAAGAAATGGAAACGTTCTTCCCGATCCCGGCGAACTACCCGCGCGGCGAATACCTGCTCGTGTTCGATCCGCTCGACGGCTCGTCGAACATCGACGTGAACGTGTCGATCGGCACGATCTTCTCGGTGCTGCGCTGCCCGGACGGCAAGCAGGCGACCGAGGAATCGTTCCTGCAACCCGGCACGCAGCAGGTCGCGGCCGGCTACGCCGTCTACGGCCCGCAGACGGTGTTCGTGCTGACGACCGGCAACGGCGTGAACTGCTTCACGCTCGACCGCGAAGTCGGCTCGTGGGTGCTCACGCAGAGCAACATGCAGATCCCGGCCGACACGCGCGAATACGCGATCAACGCATCGAACGCGCGCCACTGGTACGACCCGGTCAAGCGCTACGTCGACGAGCTGAACGCCGGCAAGGACGGCCCGCGCGGCGACAACTTCAACATGCGCTGGATCGCGTCGATGGTGGCCGACGTGCACCGGATCCTGAATCGCGGCGGCATCTTCATGTACCCGGCCGACAAGCGCACGCCCGATCGTCCGGGCAAGCTGCGCCTGATGTACGAAGCGAACCCGATGTCGTTCATCGTCGAACAGGCAGGCGGCGCCGCGACGACCGGCACGCAGCGCATCATGGAAGTGCAGCCGACCGGCCTGCACCAGCGCGTGCCCGTGTTCCTCGGTTCGAAGAACGAAGTCGAGCGCGTGACCCGCTATCACGACGAAGCAAAATAATTGCACTGCAGCACTGGACGAGGGTGCGAGACATCAGTACAATCGCGCCTTCGCGATGTGGCCCTAACGGGTTGCATCGCAGTGAAGTGAAAGCGGAAAGTCCGCCGGATCGAGGGTTTCGCGAAGCAGCCGCAGCAAGCTGAAAAAATTTCGCAAAACCTATTGCCAAGATCGCGGATTTCACCATATAATTTCATTTCTCTGCTGCCGGTGTAGCTCAGTTGGTAGAGCAGCGCATTCGTAATGCGAAGGTCGTAGGTTCGACTCCTATCTCCGGCACCAAGACATAAAGGTCTGACAAGCATCGCTTGTCAGACCTTTTCTCTTTTCCGGCGCCGAAATCGTGCGCCCGTCCGCTTTCCGACTCACCCTCGTTTGCGGGCATCTCCCGACTCCCGCGCCGCGTCCCGCCGATTACAATCGCCGGACCATTCCGCCCTCTCCCCGCACCATGCGCACCTGGCGTCTCGAGCGACCGACTTTCTCCGCGCAACTGGACGTGTCCCGCGCGACGCGCCTCGTCGCCGCGATCGGCGGCAACGAGCCCGACGCGTTCGCCGGCGAAATCCTGAGGCTGTTCGACGATGCACTGTCGATCACGCAGTGCACGATCTTCGCGTACGAGTTCGGCAACCGCCCGCGCACGCTGTCCGTCGCCGATCATCGCGGCGGCCGCTATCTGCGCGACGTCGCCGACACGTACGCGCGACACTTCTACGCACTCGACGGCAACCAGCCGATCGTCTCGGCCGCCCGGCGCGGCACGCACCGGCACGGCGTGCTGCTGCACCAGCAGGCCGGCGACGAGATCGATCACGAAGCGTATCGCGCGGCGTGCTATCGCGGCCCCGACGTGTCCGACCGGCTCGCGTTGCTGATGCAGCCCGACGATGCAACCTGGCTGTCGATCAACCTGTATCGCGCGCATCGCAGCGGCGCATTCCAGCCGCGCGAGATCGCGACGATCGAGGCGCTCGCGCCGCTGATCGCGCAGGCCGCCAAGCATCACTACGCGCTGGCCGGCGCGGCGCAGATCGGCATCCCGCAACGCATGCTCGCGCGACTGCGCCATGCGTGCCCGGCATTGTCGAAGCGCGAACTCGACGTGTTGCGCGGCGTGCTCGAAGGCCAGACCGCACATGACATCGGCGAGACGATGGGCGTAAAGGCGTCGAGCGTCGTGACCTACCAGAAACGCGCGTATCGGCGCCTCGGCATTTCGAGCCAGCGAGAACTGTTCGCGCTGTGCATGCAGCCCTGAAACGCGTCGGCTCACACCGGGCGTAGCGCGACCGCCGCCGTACCCGAAATGGGGACAACGGCGGCACGACCGGCTTCCATACTGGATCGACCAGCTGCCCACATCGCTTCACCGATGCGGGCACGTCGAACCGGACCACCCTGGAAGCCAACGATGGATATCGACTTCAAGCCCTACCCGTTCGTCGCCGAGCGCCATCCCGCGCATCTGCCGGAGCGTGACGGCGGCATCGACACGCGCCGGCATCGCGTCGCGATCGTCGGCGGCGGCCCCGTGGGCCTCGCCGTCGCGCTCGGCCTCGCGAATCACGGCATCCGCAGCGTGCTGATCGAAGCCGACGATTCGGTCTGCCACGGCAGCCGCGCCATCTGCATCTCGCGCCGCAGCCTCGAGATCGTCGAGCGGCTCGGCGCGCTCGACGATTTCCTGCGCACGGGGCTGCCATGGACCGGCGGCCGCAGTTTCTACCGGCGCGACGAAGTGCTGCATTTCACGATGCCGCAGGACGCGAACCAGAAGCTGCCGCCGATGGTGAATCTCGCGCAATATCACATCGAACAATTCCTGCTCGATGCCGCGCTGCGCCAGCCCGACCTGATCGAGATCCGCTGGCAGACGAAGGTGACCGGCGTGACGCGGCTGCCGGATGGTGTACGCATCGACGTCGACACGCCGCTCGGCGGCTATGCATTTGATGCCGACTGGGTCGTTGCGTGCGACGGCGGCCGCAGCACGATGCGCGACGCGCTCGGCCTGCCGCTGCGCGGCACGACCTACGAGGGCCGCTACGTGATCGTCGACATCGCGCTCGACAGCGACCGGCCGACCGAACGCCTGGCCTACTTCGATCCGTCGTCGAATCCGGGCTCCACCGTGCTCGTCCACAAGCAGCCCGACAACGTATGGCGGATCGACTACCAGTTGCGTGACGACGAGGATCCCGCAGCGGCCGTGAAGCCGGAGAACGTGATCCCGCGCGTGCAGGACCTGCTCGACATGATGGGCGAGCGCGGCGCGTGGTCGCCCATCTGGATCACGATCTACAAGGCGAACGCGCTGACGCTCGAACGCTACCGGCACGACCGCGTGCTGTTCTGCGGCGATGCCGCGCATCTCGTGCCGATCTTCGGCGTACGCGGCGCGAATTCGGGCATCGACGATGCCGACAATGTCGCGTGGAAGCTCGCGTACGTGATCCGCGGCATCGCGTCGGACGCGCTGCTCGACAGCTACTCGGACGAGCGCGTGTTCGCGGCGCACGAGAACCTGCGCTACGGCACGAAGAGCACCGAGTTCATGGCGCCGCCGTCGTTTGCGTTCGCGCTGATGCGCAAGGCCGTGCTGACGCTCGCGGTCCGGCATCCGGCACTGCGTTCGCTGATCAACCCGCGCCAGACATCGGCCATCGCGTATGCCAGGTCGCCGCTCAACACGGCCGAACGCGACACCTTCGCGGCCGGCCCGGCGCCCGGCACGGTGCTCCCCGAGTGTCCGTTGACGCTGTACGGGGCGCATGGCGACGATACGCACCGCGGCCACCTGACCGATCTCGTCGCGCCGCGCTTCACCGCGTTCTGCTTCACGGCGGACGGCGTGCCCGATCCATCGCTCGCCGCGCTCGAGCCACGCCTGCAGGCAGCGCACATACCGTTCGCGCTCGTCACGCTCGCCCGGCATGCGGCGACCGTACGGCATCCGGCCTGCCGCGGCCACGACGACGACGGGCGGCTGTTCGACATGTACGGCGCACGCGACGGCACCGTCTATCTCGTGCGTCCGGACGGGCACGTGCTCGGTCGCTGGCACAATGCGCGGGCCGACGACGTGAGCGCCGCACTCGATCGCGCGCTCCATCCGCACGCTTCGATCGAAACCGATCTTCAGGAGACCGCATGATGACGGACACCGAACGCGACACGCTCTACACCGATCTGTGCCACACGATGACCCGGATCGGTGAAGCCGATGCGTCGCTCTTCCTCGCCCGTTTGGCGCTGCTGTCGATCGAGGCGATCGACGATGCCGCGACCGTCGCGCGGCTGATTGCCGACGCAGCCGACGGACTGCCGGAGGCCACCCTGTCCACGACGACGCACGAGAGATAACGCGTTCGACCGATCAGCCGCAGCGGCGACCCGATTCTTACAAATTCATTTCGCCATGCGTCGCATGCGCACGAATCGTGCCGTACGCAGACAAATCACCTGGAAAATCTGCTTAAGGGTGCATAACATTACTTAACGATTCTGACCCGTCTATCGCGTTACATTGCGTGGGCGGCGCGGCGGTCGCAGCCGCTTTCAACCAGCTTGCGGCGCGCGGCGGCCGGTACGCGGTCATTTCGACTCAACCCAAGGAGAGGACCACCATGACTCATGGCTTGATTATGTGGCTCATCATCGGCGCGATCGCCGGCTGGCTTGCCGGCTTGCTCGTGAAGGGCGGCGGCTTCGGGCTGATCGTCGACATCATCGTCGGGATCGTCGGCGCGGTGATCGGCGGCTGGCTTGCCGGGTTGCTCGGCATCAGCATCGGCAGCGGCTTCATCGGTTCGGTGATCGTCGCGGTCATCGGCGCGGTGATCCTGCTGTTCGTGATCCGGCTATTCAGGCGAGCGGCCTGACGTTTCTCTCCACGCGCCTTCGGGCGCGTTTTCGCATCGGGCCGGCGCGCGGCCGGTTCGCCGCGCGCCGCCCGCTGCGTCACCGCTTCGCGTGCTGCAGCCAGCCGTCGAGCACGTCGGCCGTCAGCAAGCCGCTGCGCGCGTCACGCACGCCCTCGCGCCCGATCCACACGGTGCGCGGCATCTCCCCTCGCCATCCCGCATCGAGCGCCGTTCGCAGCCGCTCGGGCATCGGCTCCGCGTTCGCATACTGCGCGACCTGCGGCGGCAGATTCATCTGCGCCAGCGCCTGCGCGATCGCCGCACCGTTGTCGTCGTACGCATCCATCGCGACCATCGCGAGCTGCACGCCCGGATGACGGCGCTGCCACGCGACCAGATGCGCGGCGTTCTCGCGACAGTATCCGCAATCGAGCGACCAGATCTCGACCGCCAGCGGCCGCTCGCGCGCCGCCGCGTACAGGCGCGCGACGTCCGCCGCGCGCAACGGCTGCAATGCACCGCCGCCCGCCCATGCGGGCAGGCTCGCGAGCACGATGCCGAGCCATGCCATCAGCCGCTTCATTGCACTCCCTCCACGGCGATCAGCCGATAGCCGTCGTTGCGCGTGCGCCACGACAGGTAGATGCGGCCCGCATCGTCGAGCAATTGCGGGTTGTCGCTCGCGCCCGCCGTCGACGCGATCACGCGCGGCGCCGACCAGTGCTCGCCGCGGTCATCCGACCGACGCAGCTTGATCTGCATCGTGTCGCCGTCGAACGCCTTCCAAGCGAGCCACACGACGTCGCCGTGCGCGACGAGCGCCGCATGCGACGCCTGCTCGCCGGGCACCGCGGGATTCGCGCCGAATGCCCACGGTGTACCGCGCGGCAGGCCATCGGCGCCGATGCGCGAATAGAACACGTCGGCGCGACCGTCGACGACGCCGAACCACGCCACATGTCGCGTGCCGTCCGGCGTGATCGCGAGCGCCGGCCCGTGTTCGGGGCACGCCTCGACGTGCCAGTTCGAGAACGTCGCGCGTATCGGCAGGACCGGCTCGGACGCCGATACGGGCAGCGCCGCGAGCGCGTGATCGCGGATCTGCCCCGGGAACACGTTGCGCCACACGGCCTCGATGCGCCCGGCCGGATCGATCGCCATCGCGATCCGGCAGCATTCGCAGGTGTGGTCGGTCACCTTGCGCTCGGGGTCGAACGACGCGCCGCCGTCGCGTGACACCGCGTAGTAGACGGCCGCGCCTTCGTACGTCTGCCCGGCCGCCTTCGCCGCGACGAGATCACGCTTGTCGATCCATGCGATCGCGATGTTGCCGGCGGGATCGACGGCCATCATGTCGAAGCGGTGCGTGATCGCCTGCCGGTCGCGATGCACGGTCACGGGCACGCTCCACGTCGCGCCGCCGTCGAGCGAGCGCGAGAAGCGCACCATGCCGGTGTACGGCGCATCGAGCGGCATCGACCACGACACGTACACCGCGGGCCCGTCCGGGCTCGTCGCGAGCTTCGGGCGATTCTCGGCGCTCGTGTAGATCGGCTCGGGCATCGCATTGACGGTGACGGGCGCGGACAGCGTGCGCCCGGCGTCGTCGGAATGCGCGACGACGACATGCGCGCCTTCGACCCATGCGACCCACAGCCGATGACGCGCATCGAACGCGGCGCCCGTCGCGAGCGGCTGCTTCTGCTGCGCGGGCGTCGCCTGCATGCTCATGTGCGCGGCGTGCGGATCGGCGGCTTTCGGCACGCCGGACGCATCATGCGCGCCGGCGGTCGAGAGCGCCGCGAGCCACAGCGCGCAGCCCGCCGCGAACGATCTCACAGCGACCATTTCAGTTCTCCATAGAAAGTGCGGCCCGGATACGGGTGAAACGTGTAGTAGCGGCGGTCCGTCAGGTTGTCGATGCCGGCCGACGCGGTCCAGTGACGATCGAAGCGGTAGCGTGCCTTCAGATCGACGACCGTGAACGAGCTCGTGCCGCCGTAGACGTCCGGATTCACGTCGCTGTTGTCGAGCGTGTTGTACTGGCGGCCCGAGTAGCGCACGCCGACGCTCGCGAGCCAGTGCTCGTCGAAGCGATACGACGCGAGCAGGTTCGCGCGCATGCGCGGAATGCGCGGGAAACGCGACCCGACGTAGGCCGGGTTCGCGGCATCGGCAAGGATCTGCGCGTTGCTCGCCGACACGTTCGCGTCGAGGTTGAGCCCGCGCAGCCCGACGTTCTCGCCGCTGAACGCGAGCTCGACGCCACGCACGCGCACGCGGTCGACGTTCGAGATGTTGGTGACGGTCGTCGCGCCCGACGCCGTCGTCTGGCTGTAGATCGAATCGCGCAGGTCGCTCTGGAACACGCTGGCGCGCACGACGCCGACGCCCACGTCGCGTTCGGCCGTGAAATCCCAGTCGATCGCCTTTTCGGGCCGCAGGTTCGGATTGTTGTTGACGATCGCGTTGTTCGAAATCGTGCCCTGGAACAGCTCGCCGACCGTCGGAAACCGCGTGCCGGTCGCGAACGACAGCCGGAAGCGCCAGACTTCCGTCGCGTCCCACTGCAGCGCGACTTTCGGCGACAGCGCATTCGCGCTCCGGTCCGCATAGCCGAGCGTGCCTTTCGCATTGCCGAGCGCGCCGCCGTACGCATCCCAGCGCTCGTAGCGCAGCCCGAGCGTCGCGAGCCAGCCCGGCGCGAAGCGCCACGCGTCCTGCCCGAACAGCGCCTGCGTGCGCGTGTCGCCACGATAGACGCTCGCGAGCGACGTGGTCGGCCCGGCCAGCCAGTCGGCGGTGTTGTACGTGACGTTGCGCAGGAAGTAGTTGTCGTAGTGATAGCCGAACGTGAACGTATGGCCTTTCACTTCCGGCGCCTCGGCCTTCAGGTCGAGCGTGCGCCAGCCGGTGCCGTCGCCCTGGAACAGCGTGCCGGCCCCACCCTGCACGGTCGAGGCCGCGCGCAGCACGTCGCGCGACACGTCGTACGCGGATACCACGCCCGACAACCGCCAGCCGGAATCGAGCCGGCCGTTCAGCCCGAGCGCGTACAGCCAGTTCTCCTGATCGCCACGCTGCGGCGCGAACGCGTTCGGCGCGACGGTCATGTTCTGCCCGCCGATCGACACGTTGCCGCCGTAGACCGGATTGCCCGTCGCATCGCGCAGGAAGGTCTCGCCGTGCTGCCGGTAATGGTTCTCCCAATGCCCGAGCGTCAGCGTCGCATCGACGTGATCGGTGAACGCATAGCCCATCCGGACCGTCTCGTTGAGCTGCTCGGTCCGCTCGATCGTCTGCGCGCCGACGATGGTCCGCGGCTTGCCGTTGGGGCCGATGTCGGTCGCGGCGCCCGTCACGGGCACGGCGGCGCCCAGCCTCGGGTTGTAGGCCGAAGCGGGGCTCGCATACTGCATCGGCTGGCCGTTGTTCTCCAGCCGGTCGAGCGACAGCGCGAACCAGAACCGGCCGACGCGGTTCGCGATCCGCGCGGTCTGATGATTGCCGCCGAGGCTATCGGCAAAGCCGTAGCCGTCGTGGTAGCGCTGCGTGAAAAACTGCGTCGACAGCGACGCCTCGAGCTGTTCCGGGCGGCGCGTGGTGAGCAGCACGGTCGAGCCGATCGAATTGCCCGGATACAGCGCGGAAAAGGGGCCATAGAGCACGTCGACGCGCGCGATGTCGTCGGGCGGAATCAGCGACCAGCGCGGCGGGTACGCGTAGCTCGACCCGAGCAGGTTCGACAGCAGCACACCGTCGGCATAGACGAGCCCGCGCGCGCTCTGCAGTTCGTTGAAGTCGCGGCCCGCGAAGATGCTGTTGCGGTCGCCGATGTAGCGCTTGCGGACCATCAGGTTCGGCGCGTACTTCAGCGCGTCCTCGGTGGTGACGTTGGTGTGCGCATCGATCTGCTCGCGGGTGATCGACGTGACGACGGCCGGCGTATCCGGGTCGACCGGTTGCCGCTGCGCGGTCACGCTGACGGCGCTCAGCGTGTCGCCGGCCGGTGTGGCCGATGCCGCGACACCGGCGGAAGCCGGCGTGGCGATGGCGGAACGATCGGCGCCGCCGCCGCGGGCGGCCTCGGCGCGTGCATCGTCGGTCGAAGCCGCGTGAGCGGCCGGCCATGCGAAAGCGGTCGCGCATGCGAGCGCGAGCCGGCCGCGCGACGGCCGCGCGGCAAAGGTAGACGACATGAGTGAATTCCTGAAAACGTGATCGGACGCCGCCGGACACGGGTGCGCGAGCCGCGCACGAACGACGCGACGCGCGGACCGGGGCCACGGGCGGCTCGCGCGCCACCAGGGCGCGCGGACGACATCAATCAGATCGGGAGGTTTTCAGGCGGGGCGCGCGGCTGCGCGAGACGGATGCCCTTGCGGGGTACATCGGGAACGACCGGCGCGGCCACCCGATACGCGAACGTCCGCACGAAGCCCGGCATCGCGGGCTGGCTCGTGCCCAGCGCGACGTTCGCCGCGAAGCCGGGGCAGTACACGCAGTGCGGGACGCCGGCATGGTCGAACGACGACGTGTCGCGGTCGTCGCCCGCTTGTGCGAGCACGACCTGACGGGCGCCCGCTGCACTGCACAACTCGAGCGTGAGTGCGCCGGAGCCGCTCGACGCGAGACGCGCGTAGCCGACGACGGGCGACAGTACGTTCAGTACCAGCGCCAGCCATACGAGGCCGATCCATCGCGTCGTTCGTCTCATCGCGGTCCAGGAAAAAGTGCGCGCAAGTATAACAAGCGGCCCGATTGTTGCCGATCGTGCAGCGTGCAATACCGGGCATCGCACCGCGCGCCGGAGCGCATGTGCCGTTAATACAACAGAGACAAAATCTAACGATTCGCCGCTGGCATAAATCCGAGCGCGAGGTTGATAATCATTGAACCTGCTGGAGAAACGATCATGGACGAAAGACCCACTCGCATGCCACCGCCCGAGCAAGTGATGAGCCCGGATCCGGAACCCGTCGGCGTGGAATTCCTCGCCGAGCTGCCCGAGCACGTTCGGGCATTCTTCGACGAGCAGCACAAGCTGTACTCGCCGAAGTGAACGCCAGTTCGGTTCTGTAACCGCCACGTGTCTATCATCGCTATCGTGCGGTTCATCCGTGCGCTTCGCGCGCAATTCGCCTCGCACCCGGGCCGCAACAGCCTGACGGTGCCGGATCAGCTCGCCTGCTGATTCTCCTGTCGCGACGCTACGCCGCGCGACTGTCTTCGTCTATCCTTCTGGTTTTCCACGTCCGGCCCGCCCGGGTCTCCCGATCGTTCCGATGAAGCAAGCCATTCGTGCCAGCCTCGCTGTCGCCGCGCTCGGCGTCGCCCTCCTTTCGTCTCCGCATCCCGCCCGGGCAGACGGCGACGACACCGCCCTCACCAACATCGTGGCGCTCGCGTCGCAGCGCCTCGCGCTCGCCGAACCGGTCGCGCGCTGGAAATGGGCGAATCACAAGGCCATCGAGGACCGGCCGCGCGAAGCGGCCCTGCTCACGGCGGTCGAACAGCGCGCCGTTCAGGCCGGCATCGATCCCGCGTTCGCCCGTACGTTCTTCGAGGACCAGATCACGGCGAGCAAGGACGTGCAGAATGCACTGTTCGCGACCTGGCGCACGACGCGGCCGCCGGAAGGCACACCGCCCGATCTCGCGACCAGCACGCGGCCGGCGCTCGATCGGCTGACGCAGAAAATGCTGACCGGTCTCGCGCAGGTCGCCCCGCTACGCGCGGCGCCCGATTGCCAGGCGCGGCTCGCGCGCAGCATCGCGAACTGGAAGACGCTCACCCGCTACGATTCCACGCAGACGCAGGCACTCGATACCGCGCTGTCGCACGTCTGCTCCGCCGGCGGAGCCAGCGCGATCGGCTGACGCGCCGTGGCGCTCAATCCGCCGGCGTGAGCGCCATGAGCGGAATCACCTGCAGGCCGCGCGCGAGATGCGTCTGCAGCAGGCGATGGGTGAAGGGTTCGAACACACTGGCCGCCGCGTCGGCCACGAGCCGCGCGGCCGCATCGAGCGATTCCGCCGAACCGAGATAGCACCAGCCGTCGATCACATGAAACAGGCGGCGCTCGCCGTTCGCCTCGAACGCGACGGCGCCTTCGAACGGCCAGGGCGCGCCACCCGCGCGGGTAGCGTCGGCCGTGGGGCGCCGGTTGTACGACGGGCGCAACCGGGCAATCCATTGCGCTTCGGCGAGCATCGCCCCCAGCTCGTTGCCGGTCTCGCGCCATTCGACACGGCGCACCTGCTGCGCCAGCCTCATTTCCTTCGACGACCGGCGTTCGCCGGTCAACAGCGCGCGCAGCCGCTGCCGCACGCGCACGCTGCGGCCGACATACAGCGCTTCGTCACGCTCCCCGAACAACGCATACGCGCCGCACCCTGCCGGCGCGGTATCCAGCCACGCCTCGGTCAGATCGCCGCCCAGACGGAAGTGACGCGTCGTCCGCGCGATCTGGTCGCGCAGCCGCTCGAGCGGCACGATCTCGTGCAACTGGCGCCAGAACTGCCAGAGCAGGTCGGCATCGGCCAGCGCCCGGTGGCGCGCGGCCGGAACGAGCCCATGCCGTTCGATCAGCGCATCGAGCCCGTGCCGCGATTCGCGCGGAAACAGCGCGCGCGACAGCCGCACCGTGCAGAGCACATCGGGATTGAAGGCCAGCCCGGCGCGCTCGAACTCGGCGCGCAGGAAACCGCGGTCGAAGCTCGCGTTGTGCGCGACGAACAGCTTCCCGTCGAGCCGCTCGAACAACGCCGGCGCGAGCGACGCGAACGTCGGCGCGTCGCGCACCATCGCGTCGGAGATGCCCGTCAGTTGCTGGATGAACGGCGGGATCGCCTGCCCCGGATTGACGAGACTCGTCCACGTCGACACGCCGAGCGGTCCGATTTCGACCACGCCGATTTCGGTGATGCGGTGGTCGGCGGACGAGCCGCCGGTGGTTTCGAGGTCGACGAAGACGAGCGGCTGTTCGCTGGCGGGATCGGACGGACGGGAATCGGACATGAAAAGACTGGGAAACGATGCTTCCGTGAGTATGCACCGGCGGGCGTACTCGCGACCAGCCCGGACCGGTTTGCTCCGTCCCCGGAAAACAAAAAGCCCCCGCGATGCGGGGGCCGGACGTGATCGGCGATGCGTGGCGCGTCAGACCGCCTGGATATTCGCTGCCTGCTTGCCTTTCGGGCCGACCTTGACGTCGAACGAGACACGCTGGTTTTCCTTCAGCGTCTTGAAGCCGTCCATCCGGATTTCGGAAAAGTGCGCAAACAAATCTTCACCGCCATTGTCCGACGTAATAAAGCCAAAACCTTTAGCATCGTTAAACCATTTCACGATACCGGTATCCATGTCTTCGTTCCCCACTCGATAAGATCAAAAAAGCTATTTTTATAGCCGTTACCCGAAATCCCGAAACATTGCGCCAGCACCCGCACCAGCACGCCGCCCGAGGACGGAGTGCTGACTTTATAAATTGGACAATCCGGGTGCGTCAAGGAAATTTTTGGCGACCGTTTTATCGAAAAGACGCTAATAGCACTGGAATCGGTACACCATCGCCTTTGATTAATTGATTCGCATCAAAAACCTGTCAATATTACCGGGACCGGATCGCCAATAATCCGGGGCGTGAAATTCCTACCGGGGACAAATCGATTCGGTAAAATCCTCGGGTTTTTTCCGGGTTGCAGAAATGCGGGGACGTTGCGATCCTGAATCAACACCGAAAGGAAGGAGAGGGTCATGTGGCTGGACGGAATCAAGCGCTTCGCGAGCCGGCTCGGACGCGTACGTCGCAAGTCCCGCGCCCTGGCCGAGTCCGCGCGCGAAGCGCCGTGCGACACCGAATTCGATATGACGTGGCACGGCGATCACTGGCAGAACCTGCTCGCATCGCCTCTCGATGCCCGTCACTACGTGATGGAAGACTGGACCTATACGCCGCCGCCGATCGAGGCAGAAGAAGCCGTGCCCGCGGGCAAGCGCAAGCGCCGCTCGTACACGCAGTAGCGCACCGGGCAGCAGGGCAAAAAAAAAGCGCGACTGGGAAGTCGCGCCGACAAAGGTTTGGAGATCTTTTCCGTCAACGAAAAAGTCTGCTTCGGAAAGCAGAGATCGCAGTATAACGAGAGAACTACCTTTCATTATCCATGCTCCACACAAACCTCTATTGCCGATGTGTCAATAATCGCGCTATAGCTGCCGCCGCCCGTTGCTGACCGTCTGTCGCAATCGCGCAACGCCCGTTACGTAGTCCTGAGTTCCATTTCATTTCGCTGCACCGCCGCAAACCCTTGCGGAGCAACCGTTTGCGCGCTTTTTTCGATTTTTGCGGATTCCAAAATACATTGTTTCTTAAAGTGTGAGCCGTCCCCGCTTCGCGCCCTCCGTACACTGCACATGGCTTTCTGATAAGCGCACCGCCGTTCTGCGGGACCGGCTACAGCGTCAAGCAAAACACGGCCAGTCCGCCGCAGGTTCGATCGACATCATCCTGTTTGGAGACAGATCCATGAAAAAAACCCTGATCGTCACCGCGTTGTCGGGTGTATTCGTTACCGCAGCCCATGCTCAAAGCAGCGTTACGCTGTACGGCCTGATCGACGCAGGCATCACCTATACGAACAATCAGGGCGGCCACAGCTCGTGGTCCGAACGCAGCGGCCAGATCAACGGGAGTCGCTGGGGTCTGCGCGGCACGGAAGATCTCGGCGGCGGCCTGAAAGCGATCTTCGTGCTGGAAAACGGCTTCAACATCGCCAACGGCACGCTCGGCCAGAATGGCCGCGAGTTCGGCCGCCAGGCATTCGTCGGCCTGTCACAGGAGCAGTTCGGCGCCATCACACTCGGTCGCCAATACGATAGCGTCGTCGACTATATCGGCCCGCTGTCGCTGACCGGCACGCAATTCGGCGGCACCCAGTTTGCCCACCCGTTCGACAACGACAACCTGAACAATTCGTTCCGGATCAACAACGCCGTCAAATATACGAGCGTCAATTTCGGCGGGCTGAAGTTCGGCGCGTTGTACGGCTTCTCGAACAGCAGCCAGTTCTCGAACAACCGTGCATACAGCGCGGGGGTGTCGTACACCTACGCCGGCTTCAATATCGGCGCCGGCTATCTGCAGTTGAACAACGACATCTCGGGGCTCACGTCGGCCGCGGTCACCAACGGCGCCGGCGCGGTGGCAGGCGACAACACGTTCGTCGGCAAGCGTCAGCGCGTGTTCGGCGGTGGCCTGAACTACACGTTCGGTCCGGCAACGGCCGGCTTCGTCTTCACGCAATCGCGCGTGAACCGGGCGCTCGGCATCTCTGCCGGTGCGTCGGGCGTGTCGACCGGCCTGGGTCTCAACGGCACGTTTGCCCGCTTCAACAACTACGAAGTGAACGCGCGCTACGCGCTCACGCCGGCGTTGTCGCTGGCCGGGTCGTACACGTACACCGCGGGCTTCCTGGACGGCCGTCATCCGGGCTGGAATCAGTTCAACCTGCAGACCGACTATGCGCTGTCCAAGCGGACCGACGTGTATGTGCAAGGCGTGTATCAGCGCGTCAGCACGGACAGCCTGGGCATCGGCGCCTATGTCAATGGCCTCGGTGGCGCTTCGTCGAGCAACAAGCAGATCGCCGTGACCGCCGGCCTGCGTCACCGTTTCTGAGCCACCGGCACCGCACCATACACCGGAACGGAAAAGCGCCCCGTCGGGGCGCTTTTTCTTTGCCGTGCCGCACCGTCGACGCTCAGGCGTCGCCCCGTGCCGGATACCGGACGTCGAGTATGTCGATCGGCTGGGGGCCCGCCGGCGTCATCAGCGTGACGGTATCGCCGATCTTCGCCTTGATCAGCGCACGCGCGACCGGCGAAATCCAGCTGACGCAGCCGCGGTCGAGATCGACCTCGTCGATCCCGACGATCGTCACCGTATGATCCTCGCCGTCCGGCGTCTCGTAATCGACCGTCGCGCCGAAAAACACCTGGTCGACATTCTCCTGTCGGCTCGCGTCGACGACTTCCGCGAGGTCGAGCCGCTTCGTCAGGAAGCGGATGCGGCGATCGATCTCGCGAAGCCGCCGCTTGCCGTAGATGTAGTCACCGTTCTCCGACCGGTCACCGTTCGATGCGGCCCACGACACGAGCCGCACGACTTCGGGACGCTCGACGTCGATCAGGTTCAGCAGCTCGTCCCTCAGCCGCTTGTGGCCGGCCGGCGTGATGTAGTTCTTCGCGCCCGCCGGAATCGCGGGTTGAGCCGGGTCGAGATCGTCGTCGTCACCGTCCGACTCTTTGACAAACGCCTTGTTCATGATGCAGATTCAACGTGGATGACTGATCCCCCCAAGGGTACACGAAGGGGGCCGGCCAAGGTCATGCACCCTAATTCGCGAATAAGGCTTCCCTTTTTATACGACTCTGCTATACTTCCGCTTCTGCGTGCGGCTGTAGCTCAGTTGGATAGAGTACTTGGCTACGAACCAAGGGGTCGTGGGTTCGAATCCTGCCAGCCGCGCCACTTTTTCGAGGGCCTTCCCAACCGAAGGCCCTTTCAGTTCGAAGCAGTAGAAGTTTGTTGTTGCGTGCGGCTGTAGCTCAGTTGGATAGAGTACTTGGCTACGAACCAAGGGGTCGTGGGTTCGAATCCTGCCAGCCGCGCCACTTTTTTGGGGGCCTTCCCATCGCAGAAGGTTCCGACAGTTGAAGCAGTACCGTTTTGCGTGCGGCTGTAGCTCAGTTGGATAGAGTACTTGGCTACGAACCAAGGGGTCGTGGGTTCGAATCCTGCCAGCCGCGCCACCTTAAAAGGGCTTTCCTCCGGGAAAGCCCTTTTTCTTTTTGCGCCCCCTCCTTCGTTCGCGCCATCATCCGCACGCCTTGGGCAAAGCACCGGCAACGTCGCGCGCGCTTTCGCCGGCCCCAATGAAAACGGCGGCCATCGGCCGCCGTCCGTCGATCAACGCATTCACCCGCGAGGGTGCGCGTCAGCGTCAGTAATCCTGCCGCTCGCGCTCGATTCGCATCCCGCCGTCATGGCGCGCATGCGCACCGTCGTCAGTCGAGCGCTCGCGCATGATCCGCATCACGTCCGGATTGGTTCTCACGCGCCGCATCACGTTCGCGAGGTGCACGCGGTCGCTGACCTGGATCACGAAGCGCAGCACCGTCGATTCGTGCGTCAGATCCTCGTCCATCGCGATATGGACGATGTTCGCGTCGGCCGACGTGATGTCCGCGGCGACGCGCGCGAAGATGCCCTTCGTATTCTTCACGAGCGCCTTCACCGCGACATCGAACAGACGGCCCGGCTGCGGCGCCCATTCGACGTCGATCCAGCGGCCCGGATCGCGGCGATGGATGCGCTGCGCGACCCGGCAATCCGTCGTATGAATCGCCATGCCCAGACCGATGCCGATGTAACCCATGATCGCGTCACCCGGAATCGGCCGACAGCATGCGGACAACTGCACGGACATCCCTTCGGTGCCGGTGATCACGACCGGCGGCGCATGATGCGCGGGATGCCGCTCGGACTTCGGCAGATCGTCGTCCGCATCGCGGCCGCTCATCAGCACCTCGATGCGCTTGGCCATCACCGCGGCGACGCGACGGCCGAGACCGATGTCCGCGAAGATTTCCTGACGGCTCTTGTTGCCCGTCCACTGCACGAGCTTCTCCCACACTTCCGGCTCGACGTCGGCCAGCGCGAGACCATAGCCCTTCAGGCTCTGGTCGACGAGCCGCTCGCCCAGCTGCACGGACTCGTTCAGGCGCATCGTCTTCAGGTAGTGACGGATCGCCGAGCGCGCCTTGCCGGTACGCACGAAGCCCAGCCACGCGGGGTTCGGCTTCGAATACGGCGCGGTGATCACCTCGACGATGTCGCCGCTCTTCAATTCGGTGCGCAGCGGCAGCAGCTCGTTGTTGATCTTCACGGCCACGCACTGGTTGCCGAGATCGCTGTGGATCGAATACGCGAAATCGAGCGCCGTCGCGCCGCGCGGCAGCGCCATGATCTTCGACTTCGGCGTGAACACGTAGACCGCATCGGGGAACAGGTCGATCTTCACGTGCTCGAGGAATTCGCTCGAATCGCCGGCCTCGCTCTGGATGTCGAGCAGCGACTTCAGCCACTGGTGCGCGCGCTTCTGCACGTCGCTGAGATCCGCGCTGCCGTTCTTGTACAGCCAGTGCGCGGCGACGCCCGCCTCGGCGATCTCGTGCATCTTGCGCGTACGCACCTGGAACTCGATCGGCGCGCCGAACGGGCCGACCAGCGTCGTGTGCAGCGACTGATAGCCGTTGATCTTCGGGATCGCGATGTAATCCTTGAACTTGCCGGGCACCGGCTTGTACAGCGCGTGCAGCGCGCCGATGCACGTGTAGCAGTCGAGCGGGCTGTCGACGACGACACGGAAGCCGTACACGTCGAGCACCTGCGAGAACGACAACTGCTTGTCGCGCATCTTGCGATAGACGCTGTAGATGGTTTTCTCGCGGCCGGTGATCTCGGCGTCGATCTTCGCGTCGGCCATCGCGCGCTGCGCGGCCTCGAGGATCTTGCTGATCACTTCGCGGCGATTGCCGCGCGCGGCCTTCACGGCTTTCTCGAGCGTCGCGTAGCGATGCGGGTTGAAGTTCGCGAAGCTCATGTCCTGCAGCTCGCGATACGTGTTGTTCAACCCGAGCCGGTGCGCGATCGGTGCGTAGATGTCGAGCGTTTCCCGCGCGACGCGGCGGCGCTTTTCCATCGGCACCGCGCCGAGCGTGCGCATGTTGTGCAGGCGATCGGCGAGCTTGACGAGAATGACGCGCACGTCGCGCGCCATCGCGAGCAGCATCTTGCGGAAGTTTTCCGCCTGCGCTTCCTCGCGGCTGCGGAATTCCATCTTGTCGAGCTTCGACAGGCCGTCGACCAGCTCGGCGACCTTCGGGCCGAATCGCTCGGCCAGCTCGTTCTTGGTCACGCCCTGGTCTTCCATCACGTCGTGCAGCAACGCGGCCATCACGGCCTGCGCGTCGAGCTTCCAGCCGGCGCAGATTTCCGCGACGGCGACGGGATGGGTGATGTAGGGCTCGCCGCTCTGGCGATATTGACCGAGGTGGGCTTCGTCGCTGAAGTGGAACGCCGCCTTGACCTCTTTGATTTCGTCCGGACCGAGATACTCGGCAAGCGCGGCGGTCAGTTTCGCGATCGAAACGACGCCGTGCTTGCGCGGCTGCTCCGGCGTGGCGGTCGGCCCGAACAGATGCCGGAAGGACTGTTCGAGGACCGCGTCGATGTACTGGCGCGCAGGCGACTGGGCCGTGGCTTCGGTGGTCGAATCCGCGGAGGCGGACGATGGGGTGGTGCTCATATTCGCCTCCAGGTCGAGTCGTTGCGCGCGTGGACTACATGGCTGGAACGGGCCGGATGCGCGTTACACCGGCACCTTCTTCAGCATCTCGACGCCGACCTGGCCGGCAGCGATTTCGCGCAGCGCGACGACGGTCGGCTTGTCGCGGCTTTCGATTTTCGGCGTATGGCCTTGCGCGAGCTGCCGCGCGCGATAGGTGGCGGCGAGCGCCAGTTCGAAGCGGTTCGGGATTTGCTTCAGGCAGTCTTCGACGGTAATGCGAGCCATGTTGGTAATTCCTTCTGAATATAGTCCTTATTCTACCTTATGTCCCTCGTGCCCCGCGTCATTCCGCGTGGGGCAGATGGACGCCGAGGTCGATGAACAGCTCCGTGTGTCGCGCGTACTGCGAAGCAAAACGCAGGCGCGTCGCCGCGACGATGCATTCGAGTTCCGCGAGCGCACGCTCGAAATTCTCGTTGATCACCACGTATTCCGCTTCCGACGCGTGCGCAATCTCGCTGCCGGCGGCCAGCAGGCGTCGCGTGATCACGTTCGGTTCATCCTGGCCGCGCTTCTTCAGGCGCTCCTCGAGCGCATCGAGCGACGGCGGCAGGATGAAGATGCCGACCGCGTTGCGGAACTGCTTCTTCACCTGCAACGCACCCTGCCAGTCGATTTCGAGCAGCACGTCGTGACCGTTCTTCATCTGCTCTTCGATCCAGACGCGCGACGTGCCGTAGTAGTTGCCGTGCACTTCCGCGCTCTCGAGGAATTCGTGCGCCGCGTGACGCGCGCGGAAATCCTCGACGGTCGTGAAGTGGTAGTGCTGGCCGTCCTGCTCGCCCGGGCGCGGCTTGCGCGTCGTGTACGAGATCGACAGGCAGATGTCGCTGTCCTTCGACAGCAGCGCGTTCACGAGCGTCGACTTGCCGGCGCCCGACGGCGCGACGACCATGAACAGGTTGCCGGGATAGACGCCGCCATGCAGCGAATGCGACGCGTGGCCGTCGCGGTTAAGGTCGGTCATGTTGCTGTTACTCCAGGTTTTGCACTTGCTCGCGCATCTGCTCGATCAGCAGCTTCAGCGCCATCGACGCATCGGCGAGTTCCTTCGCCGCCGCCTTCGAGCCGAGCGTGTTCGCTTCGCGATTCAGTTCCTGCATCATGAAGTCGAGACGCTTGCCGACGCGGCCGCCCTTCTCGATCACGTGACGCGTTTCGTTCAGGTGCGCGGTGAGCCGCGACAGCTCCTCCGCGATGTCGATCCGGATCCCGTACATCGTCACTTCCTGACGGATGCGCTCCGCGGCTTCCTCGCGCGTGACGACCGTCGAGCCGCCTTCCGGCGCCGCGAGGCCGAGCGCTTCCTGCAGCCGCTCGACGATCTTCTGCTGGTGCTTCGCGATCAGCTCCGGCACGAGCGGCGTGATGCGCGCGACGATCGCCTCCATCTCGGTAACGTTCGACAGCAGCATCGTCGCCAGTTGCGCGCCTTCGCGCGAACGCACGACGACGAGCTCGCCGATCGCTTCCTTGCCGCAGGCGAGCACCGCGTCGCGGATCGCTTCCGCGGACACGCCGCTCTCGGCGAGCACGCCGGGCCAGCGCAGGATTTCGCCCGCGCGCAGGCGGCCGACGCCCGGGAACGAATCGAGCACCGCGCGCTCGAGCTCGGCAAGCTGGCCGAGCGCCGACTGGTTCAGCGCGCCCGCGCCGATGCTCTGCTCGCCGCGCTGCAGGTTGATGCGCACGTCGACCTTGCCGCGCGACAGCTTGTTCATCAGCATTTCGCGCAGCGCGGGTTCGCACGCGCGCACGTCGTCCGGCATCCGGAAATTGAGATCGAGGAAGCGCGAGTTCACGGTGCGCAGTTCGACCGACACGCTGGTGCCGCCGTTGCCGGTGGCCGTCACGAGTTCGCGCGTGGCGCTCGCGTAGCCCGTCATGCTGTAGATCATGGTTCGTCTCGCCGTCTGGTGCCCTCGCGGGCGGGGGGATATGTCGAGGCGCCCGGCGCATCGGAAAGCGCGGGGCGGCAAGCGCGCATTATCCCATTTTTGCGGACCACCCCGCCGGGCGCGCCCGCCGTTCGGCGCTAAAATCGGGGTTTCCTCTTCTTCCGCGATTTCCCCATGACGTCTTCCGTTTCCCGCCCGAGCGGCCGCCGCGCCGACGAACTGCGCAAGGTCGCCCTCACGCGCCACTACACGAAACACGCCGAAGGCTCCGTGCTGGTCGAATTCGGCGACACCAAGGTGCTCTGCACCGCGAGCGTCGCCGAGCGCGTGCCCGAATTCCTGCGCGAGCGCGGGCAAGGCTGGCTGACCGCCGAATACGGGATGCTGCCGCGCGCGACCCACACGCGCAGCGACCGTGAAGCCGCGCGCGGCAAGCAGACGGGCCGCACCCAGGAAATTCAGCGCCTGATCGGCCGCGCGCTGCGCGCGGTGTTCGATCTCGAGGCGCTCGGCCCGCGCACCATCCACATCGACTGCGACGTGATCCAGGCCGACGGTGGCACGCGCACGGCCAGCATCACCGGCGCGTTCGTCGCCGCGCACGACGCCGTGTCGACGCTGATCGCGGCCGGCAAGCTCACGCGCTCGCCGATCACCGATCACGTCGCCGCGATTTCGGTCGGCGTGTACGAAGGCGCACCGGTGCTCGACCTCGACTACGCGGAAGATTCGCGCTGCGACACCGACATGAACGTCGTGATGACGGGCGCGGGCGGCTTCGTCGAAGTCCAGGGCACGGCCGAAGGCGTGCCGTTCTCGCGCGCCGAGATGAATGCGCTGCTCGACCTCGCGCAGGGCGGGATCGCCGAGCTCGTGCAGTTGCAGAAAGACGTCCTGGGTGCGAGCCATGCCTGACGACCGCACCGTCGCGCCGCTGTCGCGCATCGTTCTCGCGTCGAACAACCCGGGCAAGCTGCGCGAATTCACCGCGCTGTTCTCGACGGTCGGCATCGAGATCGTCCCGCAGGGCGACCTCGCGGTGCCCGAGGCGGAAGAGCCGTTCGGCACGTTCATCGAGAACGCGCTGACCAAGGCGCGTCACGCGTCGCGGCTCACCGGGCTGCCGGCGATCGCCGACGATTCGGGCCTGTGCGTGCGCGTGCTGCGCGGCGCGCCGGGCGTCTATTCGGCCCGCTACGCGCAGCGCGCGGGCCGCGACAAGGGCGACGCGGCGAACAACGCGTATCTCGTCGAGCAACTGCGCGGCATCGACGACCGGCGCGCATACTACTGTTGCGTGCTCGCGCTCGTCCGCCATGCGGACGACCCGGAGCCGCTGTTCGCCGAAGGTCGCTGGGCCGGCGAGATCGTCGACACGCCGCGCGGCGAACACGGATTCGGCTACGACCCGTATTTCTACCTGCCGTCGCTCGGCGCGACGGCCGCCGAACTCGAGCCCGCCGTGAAGAACACGCACAGCCATCGCGCGCTGGCGCTGAAGGCGTTGCTCGCGCGGCTCGCGGAGGAAGCATGACCGTACCCGACACCCATTCGCTGCGGGAGGTCGCATGAGCCAGGCCGCGGAAACCGGCGCGCGCGTCGTCGCGACCTTCACGTCGCCCGGCCAGGTGCGCCTCACGTCGCTGCCGCCGCTCGCGCTGTACGTGCATTTCCCGTGGTGCGTGCGCAAGTGCCCGTACTGCGATTTCAACTCGCACGAATGGAAAGGCGAGCGGTTTCCGGAAACCGAGTATCTCGACGCGTTGCGCGCCGATCTCGAGCAGGCGCTGCCGCTCGTGTGGGGCCGGCAGGTGCATACCGTGTTCATCGGCGGCGGCACGCCGAGCCTGCTGTCGGCGGCCGGTCTCGACCGGATGCTGTCCGACGTGCGCGCGCTCTTGCCGCTCGACGCCGATGCCGAGATCACGCTCGAGGCGAATCCGGGCACGTTCGAAGCCGCGAAGTTCGCGCAGTTCCGCGCAAGCGGCGTGAACCGCCTGTCGGTCGGCATCCAGAGCTTCAACGAGGGGCACCTGAAGGCGCTCGGCCGGATTCACGACACCGCGCAGGCACGCGCGGCCGTCGAGATCGCTGCGAAGAACTTCGACAACTTCAACCTCGACCTGATGTTCGCATTGCCGAACCAGACGCTCGACGAATGCCGCACCGACATCGAGACCGCGCTGTCGTTCGCGCCGCCGCACCTGTCGCTGTATCACCTGACGCTCGAGCCGAATACGCTGTTCGCGAAGTTCCCGCCGGTGGTCCCCGACGACGACGCGTCGGCCGACATGCAGGAATGGATCCATGCGCGCACGGCCGAAGCCGGCTACGGGCGCTACGAAGTGTCCGCGTACGCGAAGCCGAATCATCAGTGCAAGCACAACCTGAACTACTGGCGCTTCGGCGACTATCTCGGCATCGGCGCGGGCGCCCATACGAAGCTGTCGTTCCCGAACCGGATCCTGCGGCAGGCACGCTACAAGCATCCGGCGACCTTCATCGAGCGGGCGAAGGCCGGCGCGGCCGTGCAGGAAGAGCGCGAAGTCGGCGCGCGCGACCTGCCGTTCGAATTCATGCTGAACACGCTGCGGCTCGTCGAGGGCTTCCCCGTGCACAGCTTCGCGGAACGCACCGGCCTGCCGATGAGCACGATCGAGCCGGCGCTGAAGGAAGCGGAGCGGCGCGGACTGATCACGCGCGATTTCACGCAAATCGCGCCGACGCCGCTCGGCCAGCGTTTCCTCAACGACCTGCAGGAATTGTTCCTGCGCGACGACTGAACGAATGAACGAGGCGGCATTTCGGTTACAATGCCGCCTCGTGTGGAAGCGTGGCCGAGCGGTTTAAGGCACTGGTCTTGAAAACCAGCGACGGGAAACTGTCCGTGAGTTCGAATCTCACCGCTTCCGCCAGGGTTTCAAAGGAAACGGGCCGCTTGGCCCGTTTTTCGTTTCCGACAGTTATCCGGTGCTGAGCACATCCGCCTGCGCCACTCACGGCGCGTCGTCGACGCGGTTCGCGTGCGTGGTCACGCGGCGATCAACGATTCCGTTCACGACTCGGCACCGCCGGACTCGGCCAGCAGCACCGCGCCGCACGTCGTCGTGTGCCCTTCCAGCGCGACCGGTGCACCAAAATCCAGACTGATCGAACAACCCTCCGCGATCTCGAAGACATGAGGTGCGCAAATCGGACAGGTCACCTTGTCGCCTTTGCGCGCGATCGGAATTGCGTCGCGTCCCCACGTCGAAGAAGGGCTGCCGGAAATCACCCGCCCGCCATGACTGGTCGTGTCGCCGACCACGATCTGCGCCTTCCCGCCTACTGTCGCTCGCCTCACCTGCATCACCTCGTCACGAATGGGCGGACACGTCACTTCAACGCCTGGATCGGCGGATCCTGATAGGCCGTGTCGATCGTATAGCCCTGCCCCTTCAGGGCAGCCTCGGTAGCAATGCGCTTCGCATGGTACTTCTGCAGTTCCGCGGGCAACAACGCCTTCCAGTTACGAATTTTTTCAGCGTTCCCGGGGAAATACCCCAGCCCGTAGAACGCATACTCGTTCCTAATGCGAGCCGTCAGAAGATAGGTCGTCTTCCCGACAAAGCCGCCCATGTTTCGCTCCGACAGTGAAATCTCCAGATAGGCGCCATCTGCATAAAAAACCCATCTCGGCATTTCCTTCACGGCGGCCTTCCACTCCTCGATCGTCGGCGTGTAGCCAGAATCGAGGGAATAGATCGAATACGTTTTCATGTAGTCCCACGCCTGCTTGCCGGTCAGGCGCGGATTGCTGACGTCGATGTACCGGACCCAGCCGTTCGCGCGCAGATCCTGAAACAGTTTCGTCATGCGCGCCAGTGCGGCCTCGTGCGTGTCGGCCTGCTCGGGACTGACGCCGAAATTGATATTCCACGTGTAGATGCCGCCCGGCACGTCCTTGTCCGCGGAACCCACCGCGGACAGCACGTTGTCCAGCACGAAACCATGCGTTCCCTGCACGAACTTCACCGTGCCGAGATTGCCGCGCATCCACTCATGCTGATAAAAGCTCGTGCCGGACGGATGAGTGTCGACAGACGCGCCCGGACCGTTGAGATCAGAGTCCTTGGGATCGCCGAGCCGGATAACTGTAAGTGATGGATTCATGCCGTTGCGGTTGTCGAGGGTTGAGCGGGCATTCCCGTTGTGCGATGAGAGCACGACGCCGAGCAGGAACGCCCCGAGAATCAGTACAAGGAAATGAGTCTTTTTCATCAGGTATCGGGTCTGTCGCCCCAGCTTTTGATCGTTCCGAGATAATCGAGCATGACTTGCCTCCTGGGTCCCTGCATCAACCCGTCGTACTTCGTTGCTGCCGTCTGGATCCAGTCCATGCGCTTCTGATAGTCCTCCAGAACCAGACGGTCCGGCGCGTCCGATCTGAATTCGATGCTGTCAGTCTTATCATCGGCCGTGAGCACGAGTTGAAGGCTGGGAACCAGCGCGCGAATGACCGGCGCCAGCGCAATCTCGGAACCGTCCGACAGGCCGTGCTGCATCGACTGGACCGAGTTGTTGATCGCCGTATCGTCCGAAGACGCCAGTGCGCCACGCTGCACGCCAAGCCATCGCTTGAACTTCTTGTTTTCGTAAATCAGCCCCTGCAACACCTCGCCCTGCTCGTGTTGCGCAATCAAAATCAGATGCTGGAAAGCCCAGATCGCCCGGCTTTGCTCATCGCCCGCTTCCCACTGCTTTACCTTGTTGAATCCGGCAACAATAATCGGCGTGGACTTGAGATAGCCCAGTTGCTTTTTCTTGGCGCCGGTTTCTCCGTCGATTTCGAACGGTACCTTGTCGATCGCTTCGTCGTATCCAACCTGCCGAGTAAAGTTGACCGCGACCTGCTTGACGAACTGGGTGCTGTCACGCGATTGCACGCACTTGTCGAACGTATCAGACCCGGCGGCATACGCGTAGAACCACGCCAGCACGTCGTTGAAGAGCCAGAGATTGCCGCGGCCTAGCCCAGCCCGCAATTCGGTCCAGCGCCCGGCATATCGCACCTGCCACAGCGCGAGCGTCGCGGCGACCTGCTTCGATGCGAACGCACCGAGTCCCAGCCAGTAAAAGCGGCCGATCTTGCTGGTATCGCCGAGGTGGAACTGTTCGAGAAACACCCGCGCATAGGCGGCGGCGATACGGCGCGCCCTGACCTCCGGGTCGCTGACGAATGCCGGCGCCTGCGTCTCGATTTGCTGCCCTGACACGTGCCCTTCGCCTTCACGATAATCGGGCATGTGATTGTGCGAACGCGCATTCGTCACAATCTGCCGCATGGAGAACTGCTGCGCGAGCGACCAGATGATGTTGCAATTGCACTGCGCGTCCACGCAGACCTTCGATTCCGGGTTGGTCTGCGCTGTTGCCTTCAGATTGTCTGCCAAAGCCTTCCCCCTAGTCGGGTTCCCGTGTTCCGTTACGCACCTGCGCGGTCGGACGCCGCTGCAAAGTCGTCCCAGTGCAACTGGAACTCCGCATTTTCCTGTTCTGCAGTATTCACCATCGGCGAGCGCCCCAGACCGTCCGTCGTGAAGATGTGGCCGCCGGACGGCGTCGTAAGCCGATAGTCGACTCCGGGAAGCGGCTTGCCAGTCGGAGACAGCACCCTGAACCGCTGATCGTTCGCCTGAACGTCAGGTAACCCGTTCGGGCTCACGCCCATGGGTTTCGGCGGCATGTTTTGCGCCTGGGCATTGACCTCGTACAACTCGCCGCCGACCGTGATCTTGCCGCTCTTCAGGCTGATATAGCTGTCGCCACCGTGAAGCATCACCTCCTCGGTCGCGCGGATCGTGATCCGGTTCGCGCTCTGCGTGATATCCAGCTTCGCCAGCAGATTCAGGTTCTTCTGCAGCGCCTTGATGTCGATGTCGCCGGCATAGGAGATCATCCGGATGCCAAACTTGTAGGCGAAGAGACGGATCGCGTTGCGGGCGGTGGCCAGCAGGCTGCTGCCGCTGCTCACGCTGACATGGCCGCCGCCGGTGAGCGCCGTATGCTCGGCGCTCGAAATGTGCGTACTGCCCGCCGTGGTCGCTTCGATTCCGGCCGGCGACGCAATGACCAGATGCGGCTTCGACAGCTCCGGGTAATCTCCGCCGCCCTGCCCGCTGATTTCGTCACCTTGTTTCCGAAGCGCATCGATCACCGCAGGCTGATCCTGCCCGTCCTGGGCCTGGGCCTGGATCGCCGCCCTGGCAAGCGTGTCGTGCAACTCGCGCGCCTGCACCAGACGCTGCACCGTCTCGCCAAGGTCCTTCACCGGAGCGCTCGCGCCGGTACGCGCCTCGGTCGTCACCAGCATGCCACGATTCGCACGCAGCACGCCCCATGCGTCGGTGGCCAGCTCCCATCCGGTCCCGCGCCCACTCGCGCGCCCCGCATGGCCGTCGATACGCGTGTTGTAACCGACCACGAGGCGCGACTGTTCGTGGTCGCTCGACACCTGCACCTGCAACCGGCCCGGCGTATCGTCAGCCACGACTTGGTTCGCCTGCACACCGCCGAGATCGCGCGATCGCAGGCCCGACAGTGCCTGGTTGTCCGGCAGCTTCCACTGTACGACGTTGATGCCGTTGGTCACGCGGCCCGTGATGACGGGTCGGTCCGGGCATCCGTCCAGGAACGAAACAATGACTTCGTCCCCGATCCGCGGCACATGAATCATCCCGAATCCCTGGCCGCCCCATGGCTGGCTGACACGCATCCAGCACGAGCTGCGCTCGTCGCGCTGGCCGACGCGGTCCCAGTGGAACTGCACCTTGACGCGTCCCATCTCGTCCGTATGGATTGCGTTGCCCTTCTGGCCCACCACGGTAGCCGTCTGCATCTGCATGACCGGTTTGCGGTGTTCGAACGGACTGCGATATGGAACGGATTTGCGCTGCGCCTCGATTTCCGTCAGGAAGAAGCCCTCGGAACCGTCGTGATGTGGCACGCTCGCCCCGACTGGCTCTCCACCATGCTCCGCGACCGCTTCGTCGATCCGGTGCCGCAGGCTGTGTGCGCAGTTCGCGTGATGGCTCGAGCCTGGCAGGTTGTTCTGGATCAGCCAAGCCGTCTCAACGACGACGAACTGTCGCCGGTCGGCTGATTCCCGGTCGTGCTCGGGGTGCCCCACGAGTTCGAACCAAACGCCCGCATCGATGCCGCGTAAGCCACCCGCTCCGTAGAACCGCTTGGCACGCGATTCCCACTCTTCCATCCGCACCTTGGTCAGGTGATCGCCACGCTCCTGCTTCAGATAAGTGTACGGGCCCGTATACTCATACATCTCGAGCTGCTCGGGCAGTTCGTGCGATACGGTTGGAATGTGCGTGCCCTTCGGATTCGCAAGGGGTGACGGCCTCTTGTAGTCGAAGGTACGCGTAGTAAGCGCGGCACTATGCAGCATGCGCCAGTCGGACCATCGAACCAGCGCATCGACCTCGCTGTTCGCGCCATAATGGGAAAATTGTACGGTCCTCGCGGCAAGCGGCGCGCAAGTATCCACGCTGTCCGTCACGATCAAGGTATGGGACTGGCCGTCGTCGGCCTGCTTCCAGATGCCGAACAGGCCTTCTTCCTCCATCAGCCGGTGCGCGAATCGCCAGTCGTCCTCGTACTGGGTGCAATACGATCGAGGCGACAGCGGCTTCGACAGCGCGAACTCGAATCGGCCTTTCGCCTGCGGGTGCGCATTGAACACGTCCCGCAGGATTTCGTCGACCGGCTTGTCCTGCCAGATACGCTGATCGCGGCGAAACTTGAGGAAATGCATCCATGACGCGAAGGCGAGCTGGTAGCTGGTCAGACCACCTTCCGATCCGAGCCGTCGCACCATATAGACATAACCGTGTCGGGGCAGATACGACTGTTTCGGCTGCTGGATCCACAGGGTAACGGGCTGTCCAATCAGGCTCTTCAGCTTGACGTCGCTGCGTGTCGACAGCACATCGAGCGTGAAGTCGTAATGCCGGCCGATGCGCGAAAGTCCCGCCGCACGCTGCGGCAACAACACATCGGGCCCGAGCGGAGTGTCGAGTTTCAGCAGGCGGTCCTGCTGGATCAAGCCTCCTTGAAACGCCCGCACGATGTCCTGCGCACTCATTCCAATCCCTCTATTGTTTCTTTTGCCGTCGTTTTTTCACCAGATGATGGCTGGCGCTCTCAGGCCGCGATTCTACAGTCAAATCGTCGACCAGCCCCGTGGCCGTGCCCCGCACTTCCCGACGCGCCCCGCCGGATGCCGTTACAATCCGGCGCTCCGATTCGCGAAACGGGAAATCCACGTCATGAAGCCCTTCCTCGTCTCGTCGCTCGTCGCCGTGCTGGCCGCCGCCAGCATGCATGCAGCGGCCGACACCGCCTCCGGCAGCGACGCGCAGGCGTCGTGCGCGATTGCGTACGTGACCGGCGTCGGCGGCTCGCCGCGCGGCCTGAGCGAATACCTCGCGAGCCCGTCGCCCTACAACTACCTGAAGGACAACGACCTCCAGTGCAAGGTCGGCGACGACGGACGCACGTCGAACTGTACCGGCGTGACCTATCTGCGCAACGAACAGGTCAGCGTGTACGACGATTCCGATCCAGCGACGCTGACGGTCGTGGCGCGCGTGGAGCTCGATCATGGCCAGAAATACCCGGTGATCATCGTCGTGCAGCGCAAGAACGCGCGCTGCAAACAATGACGCAGCGCGGCGCGCGAATCCGTCAATCGGAACGGCACGCGCGTTCGTGCCGAACCTCGCGCGGCATCTGAGCCACGGGCCCGGCAGCGGCCCGTCGTTGCGTCACACCGCGCCGGACGCCTCCCGGCCCGCCCCGCCATCGCCTAGAATTCGTTCAACACGGCGACACGAACGCCGCCGCGTATTCGATGCCGCACGCGCCACCCTGCGCGCGGCACACGGAGATCGCCATGACCGACCTGTCGAGCGCGACGGAACCCGTCGATTACGAAGGCTTCGAGATCCATGTCGTGCCGGCCGCGATGCCCGGCAGCGACACGCGCTATACCTACACCGGCTACGTGTGCCATCCGGGCGTGAATCCCGCGCTGCCCGGCCATGCGGTGCCGTTCCACGCGGACGGCGAGGAAAGCTTCGCGAGCCTCGACGAGGCCACCCGCGAAGCCGTGCACATCGGCAAGAGCATCATCGACGGCACGCATCCCGACCTGTCGGTACTGTCGCTCGTCACGCACGGCTTCTGAGCCGGCCGGCATCGCTTGCCAGCGTGCGCGCGGCAAGCCGAGGTTGCCGCATCAGATGACCGCGTCGCCCGGCCGGACGAACGCTGCACGCCATCGCTTTCAACCCTCCAACAGGCGCGTCCACCGCGCACGCTGTCACCTGTCGCGTCACATCGCGATGTACACGGCACGACGCGGCACCCGGCCGTCATCATCAGCGATAGCAGCGACCGGTCCCGCGCGCTATGCGTTTCTCCCCATATCGCCGCGCGCCGGTACGCCTATCATTTTTTTATCGTCCCTCCTGGCCATCACCTCATGCGCCCCCTTCTCCGTCCGCGCGTCGCGCGGCTTCGTGTTGCGACGCTGGCCGTCGTCGCCCTGCTTGCCGCGTGCACGATCACGCCGCCCTCGTCGCTACGCTCGGTCCTGACGATTCCGTCGGTCACCCGCAGCGGCAGCCTCGACCAGTATCGCGTCGAGGTTGCCCATCGTGTCGCCGAACGCAATCCGTCCGGCATGCTGCACGGCACACCGCAGGCGATGCTGCGTTCGCTCGTCGTCGTCGCCTTCACCGTCGATGGCAGCGGCCGCGTGGTGAACGCATCCGTCTACCGCAGCAACGGCGACAGCGAAGCGGAAGCGCTCGCGCTCGCGTCGCTGCGCCGCTCGGCACCGCTGCCGGCCCCGCCGTCGCGGCTGCTCGACGGCAACGGCCGGCTCGAACTGATGGAAGGCTGGCTCTTCAACGACGACGGCCACTTCCAGCTGCAAAGCACCGCCTCCGCGCAGGCGCAATCGATCGATTGACGCGCCGCCGCAGCCCGATTGCCGGTGAGCGGCGGCGCTGGCTATAATTTTCCGCACTCGCGCGGCCATCACGCCGCGCGTGCGTTCGCGCGCCCCACCCGGCAAGCGAGCCGACCACGCCGGCACCGGGCGGCGGCGACGTACCCGTCTCCATCGTCGACCGGCGGGTGACGTCCGCGCCACGGCGCGCGTCCACGCCGCCACCGCGTCATCCGCATCATCCTCTGCTCGGCTGCACCCGGCAGGCCGTCGCCTGCCCGAACGCACGCTCAGCCGACCGCCCCAACGACAAAACGGAGACATCCATGTCCGCATCCCCCCCGGCCGTTGCACACGCAACCGGTTCGGCCGGCGCCGTCAGCCACCGGCGCATCGTGTTCGCGAGCTTCATCGGCACCGCGATCGAGTTCTACGACTTCTACGTGTACGCGACGGCCGCCGCGCTCGTCATCGGCCCCGTGTTCTTCCCGCACGGCTCCGCGACGGCGCAGGCGCTGTCCGCATTCGTCACGTTCGGCATCGCGTTCATCGCACGCCCGATCGGCTCGTTCCTGTTCGGGCACTTCGGCGACCGTATCGGCCGCAAGTCGACGCTCGTCGCCTCGCTGCTCGTGATGGGCGTGTCCACCACCGCAATCGGCTTCGTGCCCGGCTACGACGCGATCGGCGCGCTCGCGCCGGTGCTGCTGTGCGTGCTGCGCTTCGGTCAGGGGATCGGCCTGGGCGGCGAATGGGGCGGCGCGGCGCTGCTCGCGACCGAGCATGCGCCGCAGGGCAAGCGCGGCTGGTTCGGGATGTTCCCGCAACTGGGGCCGTCGGTCGGCTTCCTGATGTCGAACGGGCTGTTCTTCGCGCTCGCGCTGTCGCTGTCCGACGAGCAGTTCCGCAGCTGGGGCTGGCGCATTCCGTTCCTCGTCAGCGCGGTGCTCGTCGCGCTCGGGCTGTACGTGCGGCTCAAGATCACCGAAACGCCCGCGTTCCAGGCGGCCCTCGAGCGCAACGAGCGCGTGCGCGTGCCGGTCGCGACGCTCGTCACGCAGCACTGGCAGCCGACGCTGCTCGGTGCGCTCGCGATGGTCGTCTGCTACACGCTGTTCTACATCTCGACGGTGTTCTCGCTGTCGTACGGCGTGTCGGCGCTGCATATTCCGCGCCAGAGCTTCCTCGGCCTGCTGTGTTTCGCGGTCGTCTTCATGGGGCTCGCGACGCCGCTGTCCGCATGGGCGTCGGACCGCTTCGGCCGCAAGCCGGTGCTGGTCGTCGGCGCGATCGCCGCGCTGCTGTCGGGGTTCGCGATGGAGCCGCTGCTCGGCAGCGGGTCGATGCCGCTCGTTGCGCTGTTCCTGACGATCGAGCTGTTCCTGATGGGCGTGACGTTCGCACCGATGGGCGCGCTGCTGCCGGAACTGTTCCCGACCAACGTCCGCTATACGGGCGCGGGCGTCGCGTACAACCTCGGCGGGATTCTCGGCGCGTCGATCGCACCGTATATCGCGCAACTGCTGGCTGCGCGCGGCGGCCTGTCGTGGGTCGGCGGTTACGTGTCGGTCGCGGCGGCGATCAGCCTGATCGGCGTACTGCTGATGCGCGAAACGCGCGACGCATCGCTCGTCTGACCCTCCGGGGCGACCCGGGTTGTGCAGCGGCGGCGGCTCTCTATACTCGATTCTGGGCGCGTCGTTGCGCGCCCGGGGATTCCGCCCCGACAGGAGCCGCCGCGATGAATATCCGCCTCGCCAATGCCGACCTCGTCCTGATCCTCGCGCTCGCGCTGGGTGGCGCGTTGCTGCTCGCGCTGCGGTTCCGGCCAAAGACCTGGCGCGGCCTCGTGTTCGAGGCGCTGCTGGCGAATCTCGCGGCGATCGCCGCCGTCGTCACGGTCGAGGCGCTGCTGGCGTAACTCCGCCCGGCAGCCGTCAGGCTACCGCCCGCACCGGCAACACGTCGTAGACCGGTCCCACGGTATCGATTGCCTTCATCGCGTCGTCCACGCTCGGCGCGGCGCCGGACTCACCGATCGACAGCGCGTGCGGTGCGCCGCCGATGCCGAAGTGGGCGCGCGAGGTGGCCACGAAAATCATCACCGTCGGACGCCGCAGCGCGTGCGACAGATGCACCATCCCCGTATCAACACCGATGACCAGCGCCGCCCGGCTCATCGTCGCGGCGAGTTCGCCCAGCGACATGGCCGGCAGCACGACCGCGCCAGGCGCCTGCATCGCGATCTCCTGCGCGTCGCGATGCTCGGACGACGAGCCCCATGGCAGCAGCACGCGCAAGCCGCGCGCCATCATCCGGGTAGCCAGTTCAACCCAATGGCCGGTCGGCCATTTCTTGTCGGAATTCGACGTCGCGTGGAACAGCAGCATGAACGGCGCACCCTCGGTAACTGCGGGCGGCAACGTGACGTCGGGCGGTTCGATCCCGTACGAGGCGATACCCTCGGGCGCATAGCCGAGCGCTTCGCCCGCGCTGATGCGCATGCCGTGCCACGCATCGCATGCAGGCTTCGGGCCAAAACGATGCGAATACACGAAACGCGCCCCTGTCTCGCCGAGATCCGGGGTCCGGTAACCGACGCGGCGCCCGGCGCGCGCCAGCGCCGCAATGATCGCGCTCTTGTAGACGCCGTGCAGATCGATGACCGCGTCGTAGCGGTGCGCACGCAGCGCACCGATCGAGGCCGAGATCGCCTTCAGGTCGCCGGCGTTGCGCATTTTCTTGAAGCGACGCAGCGGCGCGCACAGGACGGTGCTCACTCCCGGATGCCAGCGCACGATCTCCGCACACGATTCGTCCACGGCCCAGTCGACCGACACGCCGGGAAAGGCGCGATGCAGGTCGGCGACGACGGGCAGCGTCTCGACGACGTCGCCGAGCGACGTCACTTTTACGATAAGAATGCGTTTCACGATGTGCGGGTATTCCTGACTGGCCATTCGGCATGCTAACGACGGTTGCGGTGCGCATACATTACGTCAACATTACATTTGCAACAAATTGCATCTCTTTTGTGAATTTTTGTCGCGCCTTGCGGGCGTTTGTCGTCCCCGCTGGCATCCGGTTCTTTTTATAATTCATTCTTTGCCTCCGGCCCGAGCCAATGCCGCGCCCCGCCCTTCCCTCGCTGTTCCCCGCCCTCACCCGCCGCTCGCTGCGAATCTGGCGCCAATATGGTGTTTTCTGGCTCGGCGCGATCGTCGTCGGCCTCGCCGCCGTACTGTACGCCCGGTTGATCGACTGGGGCTACGAGACTTTCCGCGCGATGCGCGATCACGCCGTCTGGCTGCCGCTGCTGCTGACGCCGGCGATCGCCGCGATGTCGGTGTGGGTCACGCGCCGTTTCTTCCGCGGCGCCGAGGGCAGCGGCATCCCGCAGGTGATCGCGACGCTGCATGCGCGCCCGAGCGCATTCGGCGCCCGGCTGCTGACGCTGCGCATCCTGTTCGGCAAGGTACTGATCTCGTTCCTCGGCATCCTCGGCGGCTTCACGATCGGTCGCGAAGGGCCGACGGTACAGGTCGGCGCGGCGCTGATGTTCAACCTGCGGCGCTTCTACCCGCGCTCGAACGCGCAGATCGAACGCCAGCTGGTGCTGGCCGGCGCGGCGGCCGGGCTGTCGGCCGCATTCAATACGCCGCTCGCCGGCATCGTGTTCGCGATCGAGGAGCTGACCCGCAGCTTCTCCGCGCGCGCCAGCGGCGTATTGATCACCGCGATCATCCTCGCCGGCGTGGTCGCGCTCGGCCTGAACGGCAACTACACGTATTTCGGCACGATCGACACGGGCCTCCATTTCCCGAAACTGCTGGCGGTCGCGGTGCTGGTCACCGCGATCGTGACGGGCATCGCGGGCGGCCTGTTCTGCTGGCTGCTGCTCAACACGGGGCGTTGGCTGCCCGCGCAACTGCTGGGCCTGTATCGCGAGCGGCCGGTCACGTTCGCCGCGCTGTGCGGCTTCGCGATCGCCGTCGTGGGGCTCGTGTCCGGCGGCACGACGTTCGGCAGCGGCTACGCCGAAGCGCGCGGCCTGCTCGACGGCAGCCAGCAGCTGTCGGTGTTCTATCCGTTCCTGAAGATGGTGTCGATGGTCGCGTCGTATCTGCCGGGCATCCCGGGCGGGATCTTCGCGCCGTCGCTGTCGATCGGCGCCGGCTTCGGCAATCTGCTGCATGCGGTGTTCACCAACATGAGCCTGCCGATGCTGATCGCGCTCGCGATGGTCGGCTATCTGGCCGCCGTCACGCAGTCGCCGATCACGTCGTTCGTGATCGTGATGGAAATGATCAACGGTCATGCGCTGGTGATTTCGCTGATGGCGACCGCACTGGTATCAAGCCGCGTCTCGCGCTTTTTCGCGCCGCCGCTCTACGAAACGCTCGCGCAGCGCTATCTCGCGCCGCCCGTCGCGGCCGCCGCACCGGCCGCGGCAACCGCGGCGGCCGCTGCGAGCAACGTGACCGATGTGACCGAACCCCAGGACGCGAACGCGGCCCCTGCCGATCCGCTCGACACGCTGCGCGACGAAGATGGCAGCGAGCCGGCCGCCGCTGCGGCAGCCGACAGCGCCGCGCATGCGCCGGCGCCGCACGATGCCGGACCGGCTGCGACCGACGCGAACGGTCCGGCGCAACAGCACGGCCCGCGCGACGCTCAATAGATCACGACGGGCGCCGGCCGGTAGTAGACCGGCCGCGCCGGCACGACGATGCACCCGGCCAGCGTGATCGCGACGAGCACGATGGCGATTGCGGTTCTTTTCATCGCGCGCCTCCATCAGGCCCAGTGGCCACGCGTCCAGAACCAGTTCGGACCGCGCTGGTCCCAATGCCCCGGCACCCATTGCATGCCGACGCGCTCGGTTTCCCAGTGGCCGCCGATCCATACGTAGCGGCCATGATCCCAGCGCCAGTGTCCGCGCTCCCACACATAGCCCACGCGCATGGCCGGTACGACCTCGTAGCGCACGGGCGGTGGCGCATTCGGCGCGACGACGACGATTTCCTCGGTGCGCACGGCGACCGGCTCCGCGATCACCATGCGGCCCTGCGGCGCGACCACGGGCGTGCCGACGAGAATCTCGTCGGCCTGCGCGGCAAACGGGGCGACGACGGCCGACAGGCCCGCGGCGAACAGCGCGAGCGAAACGATACGACGGGAAACGGTAGGGACAGCCATCGGAACCTCCTGGTTGAACAAGTCACGCGAGCGTATTCGTTCAATGCGGGAAGGTCGATTACGGCCGACAGGCGCCGTGTTACGGCGTGCCCGAAAGTGCAACAGGGCGTAAGACGCGCACGGCGGCGGACGCCGCCGTGCGGAGGGACACGCGCCAAGCGTCAGGCTTGCGGGATCTCGATCTTCACTTCGAGGACTTCGAGATCGTCCTGGCGCTCGAGGCTCACGCGGATGTCATCGTTCGAAATATGGACGTACTTCGAGATGACCGCGACCAGCTCTTTCTGCAGCGCCGGCAGGTAATCGGCCGGCGGCCGGCCGCCGACCCGCTCGTGCGCGATGATGAGCTGCAGGCGCTCCTTCGCGACCGATGCGGACTTCTTCTTCTCGCCGAGGAGAAACGAAAGGATGGACATGGGCGGCCTCCGTTACTTGCTGCCGAAGAGGCGCTGCAGCAGGCCCGGCTTCTGGTAATCGGTGAAGCGCAGCGGCTTGTCCTCGCCGAGGAAGCGCGAGACGACGTCCTTGTACGCTTCCGCGACGTCGGTGCCGTCGATATGCACGGCCGGCAGACCCTGGTTCGACGCGTGCAGCACGGCTTCCGACTCGGGCACCACGCCGATCAGCTTGATGCGCAGGATCTCGCTGATGTCCTCGAGCGACAGCATCTCGCCTTCGCTCACGCGCTTCGGGCTGTAACGCGTGATCAGCAGGTGTTCCTTGATCGGCTCCTTGCCTTCCGTCGCGCGTTTCGTCTTCGACGACAGGATGCCGAGAATGCGGTCCGAGTCGCGCACCGACGACACTTCCGGGTTCGTGACGATCAGCGCTTCATCGGCGAAGTACATCGCGTGCAGCGCGCCGGCCTCGATACCGGCCGGCGAATCGCAGACGATGTATTCGAAGTCCATCGCGACGAGGTCGTTCAGCACCTTCTCGACGCCGTCGCGCGTCAGCGCATCCTTGTCGCGCGTCTGCGACGCCGGCAGGATGAACAGGTTCTCGCACTTCTTGTCTTTGATCAGCGCCTGGTTCAGGTTCGCTTCGCCCTGGATCACGTTCACGAGGTCATACACGACGCGACGCTCGCAGCCCATGATGAGATCGAGGTTGCGCAGGCCGACGTCGAAGTCGATCACGGCCGTCTTGTGGCCGCGCAGCGCGAGACCCGACGCGAAGCTCGCGCTCGTCGTCGTCTTGCCCACGCCGCCCTTGCCCGAGGTCACCACGATGATTTTTGCCATTTACCCAATACCCTGTGTTCGTCAATGAGAGCCGACCGATCCGGAGCGCACCGCGTGAATCACGTCAGGCGCAGCGGTTCGATCATCAGTTTTTCCTCTTCGAGCCGGATCTGCACCGATTTGCCCAGTACGTCGGCGGGCAGCGGGTTCTCGGTCGTTCGATAGATACCCGCGATCGAAATCAGTTCCGGTTCGAGACACGTGCAGAAAATGCGCGCGTCGTGATTGCCGTGCACGCCCGCGAGGGCGCGGCCGCGCAACGGCGCGTAGATGTGGATATTGCCTTCCGCGATGATTTCCGCGCCGTGACTGACCGGCGCGAGCACCACGAGGTCTCCTTTCGCGTAAATCTGCTGCCCCGAACGCAACGGCCGATCGATCACCAGCGTCTGGCCACCGGCCTGCAAGAGCGTCGGCGCGGGATCCGACGACTGTTCGGGCGCCGCTGCGGCTGCCGGAGCGGCGGCGGCCTCGACGGCTGGCACAGCCGCCGGTTCCGCTTCGTCCGCAGGTTTCGCGGCCGGCGCGCGGCGATCGCGCGCCTCCAGCAACGGCAGGCCGGCTTCCCCCGCCCAGCCCTGCGTTGCCAGTGCGACGACGCCCACCGGACGCATCCGCACGTCGTTCAGCATCTGGCGGATGTCCGCGAGCGCGACGCGTTCGCCGTCAGCCAGGCGGCGGACGTCGATCGCGACGACATCGTCGGCGAAAAACTCGGGAGTCGCTTCGAAGCGCTTGACCAGTTCGGTACGCAACGCATCGAGATCGGTCGTCTTCACGGTGAACAGCAACGTATCGACCGATCCGCTGCGCAGCTCGAAGAATGGCGATTTTTTAAGCGACATGGACACTCTGCAAAAAATTTTTGCGTATTTTACAGGCGTCCACGCGTGCAGCCATTATTTTTGGGACTCGGGGTCGCGGCGGCCCGGGCGGACGCGCGACCGGCAGGGGGCAGGCAGGCGGGCGACCGGGCTGTCATCGCGCCGCGCGGCTGGCGTTTCGCCGTCGCGTCAGTGCTTCACCTGCGATACGAACAGCGATTTCATCGCGCCGGGCATCCGGGCGATCGGCGCATGTTCGCCGGTGTTGCCGAAACCCGCGCGCTCGTAGAAGCGGATCGCGTTGCGGTTCGCATCGGCGATCCATGCGTAGACGTCGGTGGCGCCGCGCTCGGCGAGCCACGCGGTGGCCGTCTCCAGCAGCAGCACGCCGCCGCGCAGGTGACGCACCGCGTGCGCGACCCACAGTTCGCTGACGAACGCGCGCCGATCGGGCGTGTTGTCGAAATACGCGCCGATCATGCCGGCCGGATGGCCTTCGGTGTACAGCAGGAAAGTCGTCGACTCGTCGGACACGGCGCGCTGCGCGGCGATCGCCGACGCTGCGTCCGCTTCGACGGTCAGCAATTCGGCCTCCGGCGCTTCGCCGGGCGCGTAGGGCTCACGCAGCGATGCAGCGCGGAGTTCGCGATACACGCCGCCCTGATCGGCAGCGATACGACGAACGGTCAAGGTCGAACTCATGCAGGCACAGCCCCCTTCGGACAGCAAGCTATTAGCTTCAACCGAAAGCGGGGCATGAGTCAAATCGTAATTTTCAAATGGCGGCGCGGATCGAAAGGCAGCAAGTGTCATCAGCGACGACACGCGCCGATCGGTGTGCAGGTGCAGCATCGGTGCATCGACGCAGGCGGTCGGACGGTGAACGTGCCGTCCTCATTTGGCGCATCGCCCCGTTCTCCTTGCCATGCATGGCCACCCGGTTTCAAGTCGCGCTGAATGGCCGCGCGGCGGCCGTAATGCTGCGTAATATAAGCAAACGAAAAACACGCTGCGCCAATCCTTCGTCACCGTCTTTATTGCGACGCAACATTTGTTGCAGCCCCCATCACCCGGCATGCGCTCGCCGCGCGCCGGGCCATTCATCCGACGAACGCGACGCTCCGTGCGGGTCGATCCGCCCTCGCCTGCATGTTTCAATCGGCGCGTGTCGGCCCTTCCCGGCGCGCGGTGCGCGCACCCCGCCGTTTGGAGCGCCGCGCCTAGCGCCGGGGTTTGGCAAGCGCGCGCACCGGTCGTATAACAGGCAGAACCGGGCGACGATCCGGAGGCCGCCGCGCACGTCGCGGACCACGAGGATTCGAACAATCTTGCATGCGGCCGCCCGCGGGCCGGCCGACTGGAGGGAGACAATGGCAATGACCGACGAATCGGCTTCGGGCTGGTCGGATGGCAAGCGTTACCTGTGGCTGCTCGGCGCGCTGACGATCACGCTGCCGATCCTCGCTGCACAGCTCGCGCTGTCGACGGGCCTGCATGTGTTCTGGTGGTTCGGCCCGCTGTTCGCGTTCGGCGTGATCCCGATCCTCGACACGCTGATCGGCGACGATCGCGACAATCCGCCCGAGGCCGTCGTGCCGCATCTCGAACGCGAGCGCTATTACCGGTACATCGTCTATCTCGCGACCTTCGTCGAATACGTCGCGTTCTTCATGTGCGTGTGGATCGTCGGCACGCATGCGCTCGCGTGGTACGACTATGTCGGCTTCGCGCTGTCGCTCGGCGCCGCGACCGGGATCTCGATCAATACCGCGCACGAACTCGGGCACAAGACCGACCGCTTCGAACGCTGGCTCGCGAAGATCACGCTCGCGCCGGTCGCGTACGGCCACTTCTACGTCGAGCACAACCGCGGCCATCACGTGCGCGTCGCGACGGCCGAGGATCCGGCGAGCGCGCGCTACGGCGAGTCGTTCTGGGCGTTCCTGCCGCGCACGGTGACCGGCAGCATCCGCTCGGCGTGGCGGCTCGAAAAGGCGCGCCTCGAACGGCTCGGGCAGTCGCCGTGGACCTGGCGCAACGAAGTGCTGCACGCGTGGGCGATGACCGCCGTCGTGTGGGGCATCGCGATCGCGATGGCCGGCAAGGTCGTGATTCCGTTCCTCGTGATCCAGGCCGTCTACGGCGCGTCGCTGCTCGAAGTCGTGAACTACGTCGAGCACTACGGGCTGGGCCGTCGCAAGCTGCCGAGCGGCCGCTACGAACGCTGCACGCCGCAGCATTCGTGGAACAGCAATCACGTCGTCACGAACCTGTTCCTGTACCAGTTGCAGCGACACGCCGACCATCACGCGAATCCGACGCGCTCGTACCAGGCGCTGCGCCACTTCGACGATGCGCCGCAATTGCCGGCCGGCTACGCGACGATGATCCTGTTCGCGTACGTGCCGCCGCTCTGGTATCGCGTGATGAACCCGCGCGTCGTCGCCCACTATCGCGGCGACATGGCGCAGTCGAATATCAAGCCGTCGATCCGCGACAGGGTGCTGGCGCAGTATCCGGCGGCGGCGTGATGGTTCTGTGAGGGCTGCGTAGAAACTGGTCGGCGCACCGGCTGCCGGTTTTGCACGCGTGCGCGGTGCGGCAGCCATGCAACGACTGTCAGGACTTCCGACGACCGGTTCGTCACGGGGCGATGGTGTTCATCATGCAGCCGGGCTGCATCGAAGATGCGACCCGATCCGGGCGCGCCGCCGGCCCAAAACGAAAAACCCCTTGATCCTGCCGGATCAAGGGGCTTCGTATTTTGGCGGAGAGGGTGGGATTCGAACCCACGGTACGGGGAAACCGTACGCCTGATTTCGAGTCAGGTACATTCGACCACTCTGCCACCTCTCCTTCCTTACTGCATTTCGCGGCTGGTCGTTTCCGCGAGAAAAAGATTATAAGACGATCACTTCGCGGCTGACAAGCCCTTTCTGCAAATTTTTTTGCGAGGGCTTCGAAAGACCCGCGTTACGACGTCTGTGCCGGCGCGTCGATCCGCTCCATGCCGCCCATGTACGGACGCAGTACTTCCGGCACCGTGACCGAGCCGTCCGCGTTCTGGTAATTCTCCAGCACCGCGACGAGCGTGCGGCCGACCGCCAGACCCGAACCGTTCAGCGTATGCACGAGCTCCGGCTTGCCCTGCGCGTTGCGGAAGCGCGCCTGCATCCGGCGCGCCTGGAACGCCTCGGTGTTCGAGCAGCTCGAGATCTCGCGATAGGTGTTCTGCGCGGGCAGCCACACCTCGAGGTCGAACGTCTTCGCGGCCGAGAAGCCCATGTCGCCCGTGCACAGCGTGATCACGCGGTACGGCAGGCCGAGCTTCTGCAGGATCGCTTCCGCGTGGCCGACCATCTCGTCGAGCGCCGCGTACGACGTTTCCGGCGCGACGACCTGCACCATCTCGACCTTGTCGAACTGGTGCTGACGGATCATCCCGCGCGTGTCGCGGCCGTACGAACCGGCTTCCGAGCGGAAGCACGGAGAATGCGCGGTGAGCTTGATCGGCAGCGCGGCGCCGTCGACGATCGACTCGCGCACGGTGTTCGTCAGCGAAATCTCGGACGTGGAGATCAGGTATTGCGTGACCGTGTTTTCCGCGCCGCCCTTCTCGACGCGGAACATGTCGTCCGCGAACTTCGGCAACTGGCCCGTGCCGTACAGGATCTCCGGGTTCACGATGTACGGCGTGTACGTTTCGGTATAGCCGTGCTGCTGCGTGTGCGTGTCGATCATGAACTGCGCGAGGGCGCGGTGCAGGCGCGCGATCGGGCCGCGCAGCATCGTGAAGCGCGCACCGGCGAGCTTCGCGCCCGTCTCGAAATCGAGGCCGAGCGGCGTGCCGACGTCGACGTGATCCTTCACCTCGAAGTCGAACTGGCGCGGCGTGCCCCAGCGGCGCACCTCGACGTTGTCGGCTTCGTCCTTGCCGACCGGCACGCTTTCGTGCGCGACGTTCGGCATGCCCAGCATCAGGTCGGACAGGCGCGCCTGGATCTCGCCGAGCTTGGCTTCCGACGCCTTCATGTCGTCGCCGATCCCGCTGACTTCGGCCATCACGGCCGACGTGTCCTCGCCCTTCCCCTTCATCGCGCCGATCTGCTTCGACAGGCTGTTGCGGCGCGCCTGGAGCTCTTCGGTGTGGGTCTGGATCGCGCGGCGTTCCGCTTCGAGTGCGGAGAACGCGGCGACGTCGAGGGTGTAGCCGCGATCGGCGAGGCGCTTGGCGACGCCGTCGAGGTCTTTGCGCAGCAACTGGATGTCGAGCATGGGAGGACTTGGAAAATCGTTGTGTAAGACGGGAATTCTAACGCACCGCGCGGCCGCCACGGCACCGTCCGGACGGACAATGCCGCAAATGGGGCGAGCATGGCAGTATCGCATTGCCGGTCTGCGCGTCGGCGGCCGGCGAATTGCCGCGCGACGCGCCATGGCGGATCGCAAACCGCCCGCGCCGGCTGGCGCCAACCGATTCAGGCGGCGCGCCGGCTCCGTATCACAGCACGCCAGGGAATCCGATGACCATCGAACTCGACAAGGATGTACGCGACCGTGCGATCGCGTCGCTGCAACGTTATTTCACAGAAAACATGGACGAGCCGATCGGCAACATCCAGGCCGGCGCGCTGCTGCATTTCTTCGTCCAGGAAATCGCGCCGGCGATCTACAACCTCGCGATCGCCGACGCGCAGGAGCGCCTGCACGCGCGGGATCGCCGAACTCGACATCGAATGCCACGAAGAACCGTTCGAATACTGGAAGCAGCAGCCGGGCCGCAAGCGCTGACGCGTCCGCGAGGCGCAGGCCGAACCGGCCCGCGCGGCCTCGTCAGTCCTTCTTGCCGGCTTCGCGATCGAGCTCGCGCAGCCAGGCGAGCTTCTCGGCGATCTTCGATTCGAGCCCGCGCGGCACCGGCTGATACCAGCGCGGCTCGCGCATCCCGTCCGGCAGGTACGTCTCGCCGGCCGCGTACGCGTTCGGCTCGTCGTGCGCGTAACGATACGCGTGGCCGTAGCCGAGTTCCTTCATCAGCTTGGTCGGCGCATTGCGCAGGTGCACGGGCACCTCGCGCGACTTGTCCTGCTTCACGAACGCCATCGCCTGGTTGAACGCGTTGTAGCCGGCGTTGCTCTTCGCCGCGCACGCGAGATAGATCACGGCCTGCCCGAGCGCAAGTTCGCCTTCCGGCGAGCCGAGCCGTTCGTAGGTCTCGGCCGCGTCGTTCGCCACCTGCAACGCGCGCGGGTCGGCCAGCCCGATGTCTTCCCACGCCATCCGCACGATGCGCCGCGCGAGATACTTCGGATCCGCGCCGCCGTCGATCATCCGGCAGAACCAGTACAGCGCGCCGTCCGGGCTCGAGCCGCGGACCGACTTGTGCAGCGCCGAAATCTGGTCGTAGAAGTTGTCGCCGCCCTTGTCGAAGCGCCGCGCGTTCAGCGTCATCGCGCTGCTGACGAAATCGGCATCGATCGTCGCGACCCCGGCCGACGTCGCCGCCGTCTGCGCCTGTTCGAGCAGGTTCAGAAAGCGGCGCGCGTCGCCGTCCGCGTAGCCGACCAGCGTGTCGATCGCCTTGTCGTCGAACGCGAGGCCGTCGAGCGCGATTTCCTGCGCGCGCTTGAGCAACTGACGCATCTCGTCGTCGTTCAACGATTTCAGCACGTACACCTGCGCGCGCGACAGCAACGCCGAATTGACTTCGAAACTCGGGTTTTCGGTCGTCGCGCCGATGAAGGTGACGAGACCCGATTCGACGAACGGCAGCAGCGCGTCCTGCTGCCCCTTGTTGAACCGGTGGATCTCGTCGACGAACAGGATCGTGTGGCGACCGGTGCGGTTCAGCGTGTCCTTCGCCTGCTCCATCGACTCGCGGATGTCCTTCACGCCGCCGAGCACCGCGGACAGCGCGATGAACTCGCAGTCGAACGCGAGCGCGGTGAGCCGTGCGAGCGTCGTCTTGCCGACGCCGGGTGGCCCCCACAGGATCATCGAATGCGGCTTGCCCGATTCGAACGCGAGCCGCAGCGGCTTGCCTTCGCCCAGCAAATGCGTCTGGCCGATCACCTCGGCGAGCGTTTTGGGCCGCAGCGCCTCGGCGAGCGGGCGGCGCGGCTCGACTTGAAACAGGTCGGACATGAACCCTCGCTCCACATCAAACGATAGCGGCCGAACCGGCCGCCGGACCCGACATTATGACAGCCGCGCGAGCGCGCCGCCGGGCCCGGGGGTGCCCACGCCTGTTACCCGCGCCCGGAAACGACACGGGCCTGCCGTCGCCGGCAGGCCCGTTGCAGGAGAACGGCGCGCGGCGCCGGTCAGCCGTTGATCACGTCCGCGCCCTTCGGCACGACGAACTTGAACGTATCGCCCTTCAGCGCCGGGTTCGTCTGGATGTTCGTGAAGGTCAAGAGCGTGACGTTGCCGAACACGTCGTGCAGCTCCATCGCGGCGAGCGTGCCGTTGCGGAAGCCGATGCCGATCCGCTGGAACTGCGTGTCCTGCGCCTTCGGCAGCATCTCGAGCCACTCGATGCCGCCCTTCTCGCCGGCATCGCGCAGCGTGTAGTTCTTGTCGAGATCGTTGCTGCCGAACAGGATCGCGGCGGGGCTCGCGCCCAGCGCGCCGTTCAGCTTGCGCTCGGTGACCTGGTTCAGGTCGCGGTCGTACACGTAGAGCTTGTCGCCGTCGGCCTGCAGCACCTGCTGGTACGGCTTCTGGTACGTCCAGATGAACTTGCCCGGACGCGCGAACACGAACGTGCCGCTCGAATTGTCGGTGGGCTTCGGTGCGGCCTGTGCGGCGCTCGCGCCCTTGGCCGGCGCCTTGACGATCTGCTGCGTGAAATCGCCCTTCGCCGAACGCACCTGCGACACGAAGGCCTTCAGTTGCTCGGTGCCGCCCGCGAACGCGTGCGTCGCCGCGAGCATCAGCGATGCGCCGGCGAGCGCCGCGCCGAGCCAGCGCCGCGTCGAACGAAGGAAAGGGACGAACGAAAGTTGCTGCATATTGCGGTTTTCTCCCTGGGTGGACGGCGCTGCGGGCGCCGCGGACTCATTCCGCGTCGCGCGCCGGCACAAGAATTTCGCGGTTGCCGCTCGACGACATCGCCGACACGAGCCCCGACTGCTCCATCTGCTCGAGCAGCCGCGCCGCGCGGTTGTAGCCGATCCGCAGGTGACGCTGCACGAGCGAGATCGACGCGCGGCGGTTCTTGATGACGATCTCGACCGCCTGGTCGTACAGCGGATCAGACTCGCCGCCGCCTTCGCCGGTTCCCGCGCCGGCCGAGCCCTCGTCGCCGTCGGCGGTGCCGCCTTCGAGCAGGCCCTCGACGTAGTTCGGCTCGCCCTGCTCCTTGAGCTTCTCGACGACGCGATGCACTTCGTCGTCGGCGACGAACGCGCCATGCACGCGCACCGGCAGCCCGGTGCCCGGCGGCAGGTACAGCATGTCGCCCATCCCGAGCAGCGATTCGGCGCCCATCTGGTCGAGAATCGTGCGCGAGTCGATCTTCGACGACACCTGGAACGCGATCCGCGTCGGCACGTTCGCCTTGATCAGGCCGGTAATCACGTCGACCGACGGACGCTGGGTCGCGAGGATCAGGTGGATGCCGGCCGCACGTGCCTTCTGCGCGATCCGCGCGATCAGTTCCTCGACCTTCTTGCCGACGACCATCATCAGGTCGGCCAGCTCGTCGATCACGACGACGATGTTCGGCAGGCGGCCGAGCGGCTCGGGATCTTCCGGCGTCAGGCTGAACGGGTTCGGGATCTTCTCCTCGCGCTTCGCCGCGTCGTCGATCTTGTTGTTGTAGCCCGCGAGGTTGCGCACGCCGAGCTTGCTCATCAGCTTGTAGCGGCGCTCCATCTCCGCGACGGTCCAGTTCAGCGCATGGCCGGCCTGGCGCATGTCGGTGACGACCGGGCACAGCAGGTGCGGAATGCCTTCGTAGACGCTCATTTCGAGCATCTTCGGATCGATCAGGATCAGGCGCACCTGTTCGGCGGTGGCCTTGTACAGCAGCGACAGGATCATCGCGTTGATCCCGACCGACTTGCCCGAGCCGGTCGTACCGGCCACCAGCAGGTGCGGCATCTTCGCGAGATCCGCGCACACCGGCTTGCCGCCGATGTCCTTGCCGAGGCTCAGCGTCAGCGCCGACGACGCGGCCGCATACACCTCGGAGCCGATGATCTCGGACAGGTGCACCGTCTGGCGGCGCTGGTTCGGCAGCTCGAGCGCCATGTAGTTCTTGCCGGGAATCGTCTCGACGACGCGGATCGACACGAGCGACAGCGAACGCGCGAGATCCTTCGCGAGGTTGACGATCTGGCTGCCCTTCACGCCGGTGGCCGGCTCGATCTCGTAGCGCGTGACGACCGGGCCCGGATACGCGGCGACGACGCTCGCCTCGACGCCGAAGTCCTTCAGCTTCTTCTCGATCAGGCGCGACGTGAATTCGAGCGTATCGGCGGAAATCGCTTCCTGCGTCTTCGGCGCGGGGTCGAGCAGCGACACCGGCGGCAGCGTCGAATCGCCCGGCAGGTCGGTAAACAGCGGCACCTGGCGCTCGCGCTCGACGCGCTCGGACTTCGCCGGCGTGACGACCGGCGGCACGATCGTCACCGGCTCGTGGTCCTCGATGCGCACGCGCTCCTCTTCGACCTTGCCTTCGCGGCGCACCGCCGCGGCCTCGCCGAGCTTGCGGTCGCGCTCGGCCTCGCGGCGCAGCTTCGCGACGTTGACGGCGGACAGGATCGCCCCGCCGACGCGCTCGGCGACCGACAGCCACGAGAAGCGGAAATACAGCGACAGGCCGATCGCGAGCGCGATCAGCAGCAACAGCGTGCCGCCCGTGAAGCCGAACGCATGCGACATCGCGCCCGCGACGGCTTCGCCGACGACGCCGCCCGGCGCACGCGGCAACTGCACCTTCAGCGACCACATGCGCAGCGCCTCGATGCCGTCGCACGCGAGCACGACCAGCACGAACGCAAAGATTTCGGTGAGCCAGCCGATCGGCCGCTCCGGTTCGTCCGGAATCGCCTCGTGGCGCGTGATGCGGCGGTAGTTGACGGCGATGCGCCGCCCGAGCGGCACGATCAGCCAGTAGGCCGACAGGCCGAACAGCAGCAGGATGATGTCGGCCGTCCACGCGCCGACGCGGCCGGCCCAGTTCGAGATGTGATCGACCTGGGCGGCGTGCGTCCAGCTCGGATCGCGCCGGCTGTAGCTCAGCAGGGCCATCACCAGAAAGGCGCAGAGCGCGACCTGGAGAATCCAGCGGATCTCCGTGAGGAGCTTCGACATCCGGTGCGGCAACGCCTGTGCCTGGGCGGAATAAGGAGCTTTTGCCATGAATCCGTATAAAGAGGACGGGCCGTGCGCCCGCCTGTCGTTCGATCGCGCTTATTGTAAACGCTGCACCGCGCCGCCAAGTGTAAATGACGGTTACATCACGGGGACGGAGCGCCGAACCGGCGCCGCCGACGGCCGCAAGCCGGGCGGATGTCCGCGCGTGCGGCAACGCGCCGCCACCCCGGCCGCCTGCCGTCCGGCCCGCGGCCCCGTATGGGCGAGGCGCCGCGAAACGCTATCGGCACGATTGAAACTCTCGTTCGGCAGCGCAGCAACGGGGCCTTTATAATGCGCGTCTGATACCCATCTATGACGGCATCCCGGTCAATCCCGGATCGTACGGCGAGCCCCACCCCGCCCGCCGCGGCCGCCTTTTACGGATTCGCACATGTCCACGCCCAAACACGCCAAAGTCCTGATTCTCGGTTCCGGCCCCGCCGGCTACACGGCTGCCGTCTACGCGGCACGCGCCAACCTGTCCCCGGTGCTGATCACCGGCATCGCGCAGGGCGGCCAGCTGATGACCACGACCGACGTCGAAAACTGGCCGGCCGACGCGAAAGGCGTGCAGGGTCCGGAGCTGATGGCGCGCTTCCAGGAGCACGCCGAGCGCTTCAACACCGAAATCGTCTTCGACCACATCCACACCGCGAAACTGCACGAAAAGCCGATCCGCCTGATCGGCGACTCGGGCGAGTACACGTGCGATTCGCTGATCATCGCGACCGGCGCGTCCGCCCAGTATCTCGGCCTGCCGTCCGAGGAAGCGTTCATGGGCAAGGGCGTGTCGGCCTGCGCGACCTGCGACGGCTTCTTCTATCGCAACCAGGAAGTCGCGGTGATCGGCGGCGGCAATACGGCCGTCGAGGAAGCGCTTTACCTCACCGGCATCGCGAAGAAGGTCACCGTGATCCACCGCCGCGACAAGTTCCGCGCGGAGCCGATCCTGATCGACCGCCTGCTGGAGAAGCAAAAGGAAGGCGTCGTCGACATCAAGTGGGATCACGTGCTCGACGAGGTGACGGGCGAGGAGTCGGGCGTCACGGGCCTGCGCATCAAGAACGTGAAGACCGGCGCGACGGAAGACCTGCAGGTGCAGGGCGTGTTCGTCGCGATCGGCCACAAGCCGAACACCGACCTGTTCCAGGGCCAGCTGGAGATGAAGGACGGCTACATCCTGACGAAGAGCGGCCTGCAGGGCAATGCGACGTCGACGAGCGTGCCGGGCGTGTTCGCCGCGGGCGACGTGCAGGACAACGTGTACCGCCAGGCGATCACCAGCGCGGGCACGGGCTGCATGGCCGCGCTCGACGCGCAGCGCTACCTCGAAAGCCTGCACGACAAGAAGTAAGCCGGAAGCCTTTTCGCGGCGGGCGCTACAATGGCGTCCGCTGCCGCGAAGCGGGCTCGACCGGAAAGCCGCTGCCGCCGCGCAGCGGCTTTTTTGTGCCCGCGCGCCCGAACGCGCCTGCCCTGTTATCGAATCATGGCGAAGAACCAGCCCCATCCGAGCGATCCCGCGAAGCGGAAGATCGCTGCCCGTCCCGTGACCCCGGCGCCCGAGGCGCCGCCGCCCGCCCTCGATGCGGCCGCGTTGCGCGGCCAGGGCCTCGCGGGCCTCGGCGCGTTGCGCAAGTCGCTGCAAGGCGAAGCCGACCGTCGCGAACGCGCGCGCATCGAAGCCGCGCAGGCCGAGCGCAAGGCGGAAGCCGACGCAAACCTGTTCCGCAACGAAATCGGCACGATCCGGCCGCTGAACGCGCCGCCACGCGCGTCGTCCGGCCGCATGCCGCCCGACCCGGTGCCGAAACAGACGCAGCGCGACGAGGAAGCCGTGCTGAACGCGACGCTGTCCGACGAATTCGATCCCGAGACGCTGCTCGACAGCGACGACTCGCTGTATTACCACCGCCCCGGCATCAGCCGCGACGTCGTGCGCAAGCTGAGAAGCGGTGCGTGGATCGTGCAGGCGCAGATCGATCTGCACGGGATGCGGCGCGACGAGGCGCGCGATGCGCTCGCCGAATTCATCCGCGAAGCCGGCAAGAAAGGGCTGCGCTGCCTGCGCGTGATCCATGGCAAGGGGCTCGGCTCGATCGGCAAGGAACCCGTGCTGAAGGGCAAGGTGCGCGCATGGCTCGTGCAGAAGGAAGAAGTGATCGCATTCTGCGAGGCGCGCGGCCACGACGGCGGCGCGGGCGCGGTGCTCGTGCTGCTGCAGCCGCACGCGGCGCCGGCCGACCGGGGGCCGCGTGCCGCATCCTAGGCTGACGCTCGCGATCGCGGTACTGGAGGCGATCGCCACGCTGGCCTTCGCGATTTCGGGGTTCATCGAGGCGCGCAAGAACCGTCTCGATTCGGTCGGCACGTTCGTCGTCGCGCTCGCGACCGCGTTCGGCGGCGGCACGCTGCGCGACATCCTGCTCGAGCGCCGGCCGTTCTACTGGGTCGTGCACGACGACTACGTGATCGCTATCTTCGTGCTCGCGCTGTTCGCGCCGTTCGTGCTGCGCATGCTGTCGCGGCTGTCGGCCGAACGGCTGCTGCTGATCGCCGATGCGATCGGGCTCGGCATCTTCAGCATCTCGGGCACGGCGATCGCGCTCGACGCCGAGATGCCGCGCTTCATCGCGGTGATGATGGGCGTGATTACCGGTGTGGTCGGCGGGATCGTCCGCGACGTGCTGTGCAACGACATTCCGCTGATCCTGCGCGATTCGCGGCCGTACGCGACCTGCGCGTTCGTCGGTTGCTGGTTCTACCTGCTGCTCGTGTGGCTGCAGTTCGACTCGGTGTACAGCGTGCTGCTCGCGACCGGCTTCATCCTCGTCGCGCGGCTCGCGACGTTCAAGTTCGACGTGCGGTTGCCGCATTGACCGACGCGTCCGCGGACGCGTCAGCCGCAGCGCCGAAACGAAAAAAGGGGCCGTTCGATACGGCCCCTTTCTGTTTCGTTCAACGCAAGCGCCGCGTCACGCGATCCGCTCTTCCGATGCCGGATCGAACAGCACGGCCTTCGACACGTCGAACAGCAGCGACTGCGTCTGCCCCGGCTGCGGGTTCGCGGCCGGATGCACGCGGCTCACGATCCGCTTGCCGTTCACCTGCGCGAACACGTGCGTGTCCGGCCCGGTCGGCTCGGTCACGTCGACGCGCACGTCGATCGGCTGCAGGTTCGATGCCTCGCCGTTGTGCGCGTTGCGTGCGTCGGTGATGCGTTCCGGACGCAGGCCCAGGATCACCTCGCGGCCGACGTGCGACTTCAGCTTCGCCGCGTCGAACGGCAGGATCAGCGCGCTGCGCGCGAGGCCCGTGTCGATCTCGAGCGCGATTCCGCCGCCCTGCTCGACCAGCTTGCCGTTGATGAAGTTCATCGGCGGCGCGCCGATGAAGCCCGCGACGAACAGGTTCGACGGCGAATCGTAGATCTCCTGCGGCGCGCCGAACTGCTGGACCACGCCGTCCTTCATCACCGCGATCCGGTCGCCGAGCGTCATCGCCTCGATCTGGTCGTGCGTCACGTAGACGATCGTCGTGCCGAGACGCTGGTGCAGCAGCTTGATTTCCGCGCGCATCTCGATGCGCAGCTTCGCGTCGAGGTTCGACAGCGGTTCGTCGAACAGGAACAGCGACGGATCGCGCGCGAGCGCGCGGCCCATCGCGACGCGCTGCCGCTGGCCGCCCGACAGCTGGCCCGGCTTGCGGTCGAGCAGGTGCTGGATCTGCAGCATCGCCGACACGCGGTCGACGATCTGCTGCTGCTCGCTCTTCGGCACCTTGCGGATGTTCAGCCCGAACGAAATGTTCTCGCGCACCGTCATCGACGGATACAGCGCGTACGACTGGAACACCATCGCGATGTCGCGATCCTTCGGCGACAGGTCGTTGACGACCTTGCCGTCGATGCAGATCTCGCCGCTCGTGACGGTCTCGAGCCCGGCGATCATGTTGAGCAGCGTCGATTTCCCGCAGCCCGAGCCGCCGACCAGAATCAGGAACTGTCCGTCCTCGATCTCGATGTCGACACCCTTCAGGACCGGCACCCCGTTCGGGTAGGTCTTGTACACGTCACGGATGGAAAGGCTTGCCATGCTGTGAATCCTCTGTCTCGTCTCGCGCGGCGCGCTCGGGCGCCGCGTCGGGTTCGTTTCGATGCGCCGCGCGTCCTGCGCGGCCGGTTCGTCGTATCGGATGAAGCCGCGCTTACCCCTTCACCGCGCCTGCCGTCAGCCCGCGCACGAAGTAGCGGCCGGCGACGATGTAGACGAGCAGCGTCGGCAGCGCGGCGATGATCGCGCCGGCCATGTCGACGTTGTATTCCTTCACGCCCGTCGACGTGTTGACGAGGTTGTTCAGCGCGACCGTGATCGGCATCGAATCGACGCCGGAGAACACGATCCCGAACAGGAAGTCGTTCCAGATCTGCGTGAATTGCCAGATCAGGCACACCATGAAGATCGGCAGCGACACCGGCAGCAGGATCTTCGTGAAGATCGTGAAGAAGCCCGCGCCGTCGATGCGCGCGGCCTTCACGAGTTCGGCCGGCACGCTCACGTAGAAGTTGCGGAAGAACATCGTCGTGAACGCGATCCCGTACACGACGTGCACGAACACGAGGCCCGGAATCGTGTTGGCGAGGCCGAGCATCCCCTGCAGGCGCGCCATCGGCAGCAGGATCACCTGGAACGGAATGAAGCAGCCGACCAGCATCATCGTGAACAGCGCGTCCGCGCCGCGAAAGCGCCAGTGCGTGAGCACGTAGCCGTTGAACGCGCCGATCAGCGACGAGATCAGCACGGCCGGGATCACCATCTGCAGCGAGTTCAGGAAGAACGGCTTCATCCCGTCGCAGCGCACGCCGGTACAGGCGCCGCTCCAGGCCTTCACCCACGGCTCGACGGTCCACGTGGTGGGCGGCGTCAGCAGGTTGCCGGTGCGCAGCTGGTCGAGGTCCTTGAACGACGTCGACAGCATCACGTAGATCGGGAACAGGAAATACAGCGCGAACAGGATCAGTGCCGCATAGATCACTGCCCGGCTGATCGTCATCTTAGGCTGCATTGCGGGTGCTCCTCGATTCCATATACATCAGCGGCACCAGCACCGCGACCACGGTCGCGAGCATCATCACCGAGGACGCCGCGCCGAGCCCGAGCTGGCCGCGGTTGAACGAAAACGTGTACATGAACATGGCCGGCAGCGACGACGACGTGCCCGGGCCGCCCGCGGTCAGCGCGACGACGAGGTCGAAGGTCTTGATCGTGATGTGGCAAAGGATCAGCAGCACCGAGAAGAACACCGGGCGCATGCTCGGGATCACGATCTTGCGGTAGATGGTGGGCAGCGTCGCGCCGTCGACCTGCGCGGCCTTGAAGATCTCGCCGTCGACGCCGCGCAGCCCCGCGAGGAACAGCGCCATCACGAAGCCGGTCGACTGCCACACGGCCGCGATCACCACGCAGAAGATCGCCTTGTCCGGATCGTCGAGCCAGCCGAACGAGAAGCTCGTCCAGCCCCAGTCGTGCATCACCTTCTCGAGGCCGAGGCCCGGGTTCAGGATCCACTGCCACGCGGTGCCGGTGACGATGAACGACAGCGCCATCGGGTACAGGAAGATCGCGCGCAGCGCGCCTTCGTTGCGGATCCGCTGGTCGAGCAGGATCGCGAGGAACAGCCCGAGCCCGACGCAGATCGCGATGAACGGAATCCCGAACCAGCCGAGGTTCGCGGCGGAGGTCCACCACACGTCGTTCTGGAACAGGTCCGTGTAACGGCCGAAGCCGTCGAATTCGTAGTTGGGCAACAGCCGCGAACGGGTCAGCGACAGATAGCCGGTAATCAGGATGAAGCCGTAGATGAACACCACGGCGATCGCGACGCTCGGCGCGAGCACGAGCTTCGGGATCCAGCGATCGGCGAAGGCCGACATCGGCGACGTACGCCGTGCGGCGGCAGCGCCGGATCCGTTTCCGCTAAGAGGGGCAGCCACTTGATTCGACTCCTGGAACGAGGGCGGCGCAGGCCGGGCCGGCGCCGGGTACGGCACGGACCCGCGGGCGAGCCCGTTTGCTACACATGCAAAAACGCCCGGCCGATGAAGCGTGTCCGGCCGGGCGCCTGGCGCGCGTTACTTGACCTTCGCGGCCTTCGCGAGCGCGGCGACCGCGCTCTTCGAATCCTGCTGCGAGTTCATGAACTTCGTCACGACGTCGGTGATCGCGCCGGCGGTCGCGTCGCCTTGCGCCATGCCGTGCGCGAGCGACGGCACGAAGCCGCCCGACTTGATCGCGGTCTGCTCGTCGGCATACGACTTCTTCGCGCAGTCGTCGAACTTGTCCATCTTCACGCCGAGACGCACCGGCACCGAGCCCTTCAGCAGGCTGAACTGCTCCTGGAAGTCCGGCGTCATGATCGTCTTCGCGAGCGCGAGCTGGCCCGGCGTCGCGTTCTTCTCGCCCTTCTGCTGGAAGAACACGAACGAATCGACGTTGAACGTGTACGAATTCGCGGTGCCCGGCACCGGCGCGCAGACGTAGTCCTTGCCCGCCTTCTTGCCGGCGTTCTCGAATTCGCCCTTCGCCCAGTCGCCCATGAACTGCATGCCGGCCTTGCCGTTGATGACCATCGCGGTCGCGAGGTTCCAGTCGCGGCCGTTACGGCCGGTGTCGAAGTAGCCCTGGATCTTGCGCACCGTGTCGAACACCGACAGCATCTGCGGCGACGTCAGCGTCGCCTGGTCGAGGTCGACCAGCGCCTTCTTGTAGAACGCCGGGCCCTGCGACAGCACGACGTCTTCCCACAGCGTCAGGTCCTGCCACGGCTGGCCGCCCATCGCGACCGGCTGGATGCCCGCGGCCTTCAGCTTGTCGGCCACCGCGAAGAATTCGGGCCAGGTGGTCGGCACCTTCGCGCCGACCTTGTCGAGCGCGGCCTTGTTGATGTACAGCCAGTTGACGCGGTGCACCGAGAACGGCGCGGCGACCGTATGGCCCTTGTACTTGATGATCTTGTCGATTTCCGGCGGCAGGTTCTGCTTCCAGTCGCCGGCGGCCGAATCGATGTTGACGAGCACGCCCTGGTCGGCCCAGTCCTGGATCAGCGGGCCCTTGATCTGCGCGGCCGACGGGGAATCGCCGCTGATCACCTTGGTCTTCAGCGCGGTCATCGCCGCGGCGCCGGCGCCGCCCGCGACCGCGAAGTCCTTCCACACGTAGCCCTGCTTCTGCAGGTCGTCCTTCAGCACGCCGACGGCCTTCGACTCGCCGCCCGAGGTCCACCAGTGCAGCACGGTTACGTTCTCGGCTGCCTGCGCCGCCACGGCGCCAGCCATCAGACCCGCGGCGCAGAGCGCGCCCATGATCGAGCGAACTTTCATTACTTATCTCCTCCAGACTGAATCAACTCGTGAGGTTCCCCGACGGGGAACCGGCTTCTTGATAAACGACGGGGAAATCGAGCCGCGGGACGCATGCAGCGTACGGGGCCGATGACCGGCCGGGCTCTTACAGAAAGCGTGAATCGAGATTCAACGGCGTGTCTCCTCTTTGTGTTTCTGGCCCACCGCGATGCCGCGGCGCGAGCCCGGGGGCGACGGCGCGCGATGATGCGCTCCGTCAATGTCCGATACCATTCGGCACAAGGCGTTCCCGAAGGCGAAGCTCGCGCAGTTCATCGACCGCACTTCTTTTTTTCTTCACCCAGGTGCTACCCCTTGCGGCGGATTGTAGTTAAACTACAATTCAGTGTCAAAAATATTTTTATCGCACTACGGATCGCTTCCCAGCACCCCCAACACGGCGGAGACACATGCATACCGATTCCAGCTTTACCTTCGTACTTTTCGGCGGCACCGGCGATTTGTCGATGCGCAAGATCCTGCCCGCGCTGTTCGAAGCGCACCGCGCGAACATGCTGGCGGACGGCGGCCGGATCGTGGCCGTCGCGCGGCACGAATCGGATCGGGCAGGCTATCTCGAATGGGTCGATACGCACGTGAAGCCGCATGCGGCGAAGGCGGCCGGCAACGCGTTCGACGACGCGGCATGGAAGTCGTTTCTCGAGCGCATCGAATACGTGAAGCTCGATCTCGGCCGTGCGGAGGACTACGTCGTGCTGCGCGACGCGATCGCATCGCTGCCCGGCATCCGCGTGTTCTATCTCGCGACCGGCCCGTCGCTGTTCGTGCCCATCTGCAAGGCGCTCGCGTCGGTCGGCCTGAACGAAGGCTCGCGCATCGTGCTCGAGAAGCCGCTCGGCTACGACCTGAAGTCGTCGAACGCGATCAACGACGCGGTCGGCGAGATCTTCGCGGAAGGCCAGATCTACCGGATCGACCACTACCTCGGCAAGGAGCCGGTACAGAACCTGCTCGCGCTGCGCTTCGGCAACGCGCTGTTCGAGCCGCTGTGGCGCCGCGAATGGGTCGAGAGCATCCAGATCACGATCGCGGAAGAGCTCGGCGTCGAGGCGCGCGGCGATTTCTACGACAATACGGGCGCGCTGCGCGACATGGTGCAGAACCACCTGCTGCAGCTGCTGTCGATCGTCGCGATGGAGCCGCCGCACTCGATGGATTCCGACTCGGTGCGTGACGAGAAGCTGCGCGTGCTGCGCGCGCTGAAGCCGGTCGATCCGCGCGACATCGGCAAGGTCGCGGTGCGCGGCCAGTATCATGCGGGCGTGATCAAGGGCGCGCAGGTGCCGGCCTACGCGACCGAGCCGGGCGTGAAGCCCGACAGCCAGACCGAAACGTTCGTCGCGCTGAAGGTCGAGATCGAGAACTGGCGCTGGGCCGGCGTGCCGTTCTTCCTGCGCACCGGCAAGCGTCTGGCCGACCGCGTCGCGGAGATCGTCGTCAACTTCCGCCCGGTGCCGCATTCGGCGCTCGGCCCGACCGCGCTGCGCCCCGGTTCGAACCGTCTCGTGATCCGGCTGCAGCCGAACGAAACGATCCGCCTGTACTGCCTCGCGAAGCAGCCGGGCGAAGGGATGAACCTCGCGAGCGTGCACCTCGACCTCGCGTTCGACCAGTTCTTCAAGGAAGGGCAGATGGAGGCGTACCAGCGCCTGCTGCTCGACGTGATCAACGGCCGGCTCGCCCTGTTCGTGCGGCGCGACGAACAGGAGGCCGCATGGCAGTGGGTCGAGCCGATCCTGAACGAATGGGCGCGCACGCTGAAGCCGCCGAAGCCCTACGCGGCGGGCACGTGGGGGCCGGCCGCGTCGAGCGCGATGCTCGCGCAGCACGACACCTGCTGGCTCGAAGAAGAAAACTGATGCAGACCGTTGCCGCGTACGCCACCGTACGCGGCAACGTGCCCCACGATTCGTACGATTTGAACAGACAAAGCAGTCCGGAGGAGATGTGATCGAGATCCACGCTTTCGACACCCAGGAAGCGCAAAGCGAAGCGCTCGCGCGCGCCGTCGGCGACGCGCTGCGCGCGGCGCTCGCCGGCCCCGCGCGCCCGACGCTCGCGGTGTCCGGCGGCACCAGCCCGCGCCCGTTCCTGCACACGCTGTCGCATGCGGCGCTCGACTGGGCCGGCGTCGACGTCACGCTGGTCGACGACCGCTGGGTGCCGGACGACGACGCGGCCAGCAATGCGCAACTCGTGCGCGACACGCTGCTGCAGCACGCGGCGGCCCCTGCCCGCTTCCTGCCGCTCGTCGACACGCGCAGCACGCTCGACGCGCACGTCGCCGCGTTGAACGCCAACCCCGACTACCGCGTGCCGACCGTCGCCGTGCTCGGCATGGGCGAGGACGGCCACACCGCGTCGATCTTCGCCGACGCACCCGAATGGGACCACGCGATCACGACGCCCGAGCGCTTCGTCGCCGTGCATCCGGGCGCGGCGCCGCATGCCCGCGTGAGCTTTTCGCTCGATACGCTCAAGCGCGTCGACCGGCTGTTCCTGCTGATCGCGGGCGCCCGCAAACGCGACGTGCTCGACGCCGCGGCCGCGTCGCTGCAGAAGAACGCGATTTCCCAACTGGCCAACGACAAGGGGACCCAGCTCGATGTCTACTGGTGCGCAAAGTAAGGCGGTCGTCGCGGGTCAGCATGCCGACGGCCCGCGCCTGCTCGCGGACGTCGGCGGCACCAACGCGCGCTTCGCGCTGGAAACCGGCCCCGGCGAGATCACGCAGATCCGCGTCTATCCCGGCGCCGACTATCCGACGCTCACCGACGCGATCCGCAAATACCTGAAGGACGTGAAGATCAGCCGCGTGAACCACGCGGCGATCGCGATCGCCAATCCGGTCGACGGCGACCAGGTCACGATGACCAACCACGACTGGAGCTTCTCGATCGAGGCGACGCGCCGCGCGCTCGGCTTCGACACGCTGCTGGTCGTCAACGACTTCACCGCGCTCGCGATGGCGCTGCCGGGCCTGACCGACGCGCAGCGCGTGCAGATCGGCGGCGGCACGCGGCGCCAGAACAGCGTGATCGGCCTGCTCGGGCCGGGCACGGGGCTCGGCGTGTCGGGGCTGATTCCGGCCGACGACCGCTGGATCGCGCTCGGCAGCGAAGGCGGCCACGCATCGTTCGCGCCGCAGGACGAGCGCGAGGATCTGGTGCTGCAGTACGCGCGCAAGAAGTTTCCGCACGTGTCGTTCGAACGCGTGTGCGCGGGCCCCGGCATGGAGATCATCTATCGCGCGCTCGCCGCGCGCGACAAGAAACGTGTCGCCGCGACCGTCGACACGGTCGAGATCGTCGAGCGCGCGCATGCGGGCGACGCGCTCGCGCTCGAGACGGTCGAATGCTTCTGCGGAATTCTCGGCGCGTTCGCGGGCAGCGTCGCGCTGACGCTCGGCGCGCTCGGCGGCGTGTACATCGGCGGCGGCGTCGCGCTGAAGCTGGGCGAGCTGTTCACGCGCTCGTCGTTCCGCGCGCGCTTCGAGGCGAAGGGCCGCTTCACGCACTATCTCGAGAACATCCCGACCTACCTGATCACCGCCGAATACCCGGCGTTCCTCGGCGTGTCGGCGATTCTCGCGGAGCAGTTGTCGAACCGCTCCGGCGGCGCGTCGTCGGCCGTGTTCGAGCGGATCCGCCAGATGCGCGACGCGCTGACGCCGGCCGAGCGCCGCGTGGCCGATCTCGCGCTGAACCATCCGCGCTCGATCATCAACGATCCGATCGTCGACATCGCGCGCAAGGCCGACGTGAGCCAGCCGACCGTGATCCGCTTCTGCCGCTCGCTCGGCTGCCAGGGGCTGTCGGACTTCAAGCTGAAGCTCGCCACCGGGCTCACCGGCACGATCCCGATGAGCCACAGCCAGGTGCATCTCGGCGACACGGCCACCGACTTCGGCGCGAAGGTGCTCGACAACACGGTGTCCGCGATCCTGCAACTGCGCGAGCACCTGAATTTCGAGCACGTCGAGAACGCGATCGAGATCCTGAACGGCGCGCGGCGCATCGAGTTCTACGGGCTCGGCAACTCGAACATCGTCGCGCAGGACGCGCACTACAAGTTCTTCCGCTTCGGGATTCCGACGATCGCGTACGGCGACCTGTACATGCAGGCCGCGTCGGCCGCGCTGCTCGGCAAGGGCGACGTGATCGTCGCGGTGTCGAAGTCGGGCCGCGCGCCCGAGCTGCTGCGCGTGCTCGACGTCGCGATGCAGGCCGGCGCGAAGGTGATCGCGATCACGTCGAGCAACACGCCGCTCGCGAAGCGCGCGACCGTCGCGCTCGAGACCGACCACATCGAGATGCGCGAGTCGCAGTTGTCGATGATCTCGCGGATCCTGCATCTGCTGATGATCGACATCCTCGCGGTCGGCGTCGCGATCCGTCGCGCGTCGACGAACGGCGAGCTGCCCGAGGCCGTTGCCCAGGCGAAGGCGCGCGCCAGCGACGACGAAACGGCCGACGTGCTCGACTGGCTGAGCCACGGCGCGTCGCCGGCGGCGAAGGACGTCGCGCGGGACTGACGCATCGCGCGGCGTCCGCCGCTTCACGCGTCCCGACGAACAACGCCACCGGCGCATCGCGCGCGGTGGCGTTTTTCATCGTGCGGCCCGCCGGGCGATGCGGCTCAGGCGCCCGCTTTCACCGGCCGGCCGTGCCAGCGCAGCACGAGATAGCGCCCGGCGAAGCACAGCACGCCGCAAACGCCGATCGTCACGCCCATCGCGAACGGCGTGCCGTCCGCGAGCGCGCCGATCGCGACGCTCGCCAGCGCGCCGAGCGCGAGCTGCATCGCGCCGAACACGGCCGCCGACGCGCCCGCGTTGTGCGGATAGCGGTGCATCAGGTCGGTCGTGCAGTTCGCGGACAGGATCCCGACCACGCCGACGACGAAGAACAGGCACACGACGATCGACCACAGCCCGCCCCACCCCGTCAGCGCGACGAGCGCGACCGCGAGCGACGCTATGCAGCTCACGAGCGACGCGGCCGCGATGATGCGCAGCGAACCGATGCGGCCGACGAGGCGCGTATTCGCGAAGTTGCCGATCATGATCCCGACGACGTTCAGGCCGAACAGCAGCCCGTAGTGCTGCGGCGACACGTGGAAATACTCGATGTACACGAACGGCGTCGCGGTGATGTACGAGAACATCGACGCGAACGCCATCCCGCCGCACAGCATGTGCCCCCATGCGACGGGGTCGGACAGGATGCGCCCGTACGACGCGAACGACGCGAGCACGGCCGCGCTCTTGCGCCGCTCCTTCGGCCAAGTTTCGGGCACGCGCAAGTACGCGGTCGTCGCGCAGATCGCGCCGAACACGGCCAGCACGACGAACACGCCGCGCCAGCCGGAGAAGCGCAGGATCTGGCCGCCGATCAGCGGCGCGAGCAGCGGCCCGACCGCGGTGACGATCGCGACCATCGACAACACCTTCGCCGCGTCGCTCGGCTCGTGCGCGTCACGCGCGATCGCCCGCGCGAGCACCGACGCGGCACCGGCGCCGAGCGCCTGCAGAAAGCGCACGACGATCAGCATGTCGATCGAACCCGACACGAAGCAGCCGATGCTCGCGAGCGTGAACAGCGCGATCCCGCCGAGCAGCACGGGACGGCGGCCCCACGTGTCGGACAGCGGGCCGTACAGCAGCATGCCGATCGAGAAGCCCGCCATGAAGCTGGTCAGCGTGCGCTGCGCGGCGCCGGGGCTCACGGAGAAGCTGTCGGCGATCGACGGCAGGCTCGGCAGGTACATGTCGGTGGCGATCGGCCCGCAGGCCGCGAGCGCGCCGAGCAACAGGATCAGCCGGGCATCGGGCCGGCGCCGGACGACGTGGGACATGGGTATCCGGAATGGGAGCCCGCGCGCATCGGGGCGCGCGTGGCGGTGAAGACGGGAAGCCGCGCCGCAAGCGGCGCGTTCAGGCCCATGATTGTACGCGCAACTTTTTTGCCTGCCTCGGGCCGCGTCCGGCGGCGGGCGCGGCGACGTCCGCGCCTGCCGTTTGCCGGACGAACGCGCGGGCGGATTCGATTAAGCTTGCTGCTGCTTGTTTCTCTTGTCTGACCCATTCGACGTACGACCGAACCGATGACCGCTTTCCTGCTGATCTGGAGCCCCAAGAAATGGCCGTGGCCCGAGTTGCCCGACGTCGCCGCGCGCGTGAAGGCCGGCGAGGCCGTGCATGACGTGTGGGGTTGCGGCTTCGCGCGCGGCATCCTGCCGGGCGACCGCGTGTTCCTGCACCGCGTCGCGAAGGAGCCCAAGGGGGTATTCGGCTCCGGCTACGTGACGCGCGCGCCGTACGAGGTGCCCGATCCGTCGACGAAGCGCGGCTACCGGCTGTGCATCGACTTCGTGTACGACTGGCTGGTCGATGCGCACCAGGACGTCGTGATCGCGCGCGACGCGCTGCGCGTTCACCCGTATTCGGTACAGACCTGGGATGCACAGACGTCCGGCACGTCGATCAAGCCGATGGTCGAAGGTCCGCTCGAAAAGCGCTGGGCCGAGTTGACCGGCAAGCGCAAGCCGCCGCGATAGCCGAAAACCGGGTCGAATCCCGCGCGCCTTTTTTCGCGCGGCCGACTCCCCCGCGCGCCGAAAGGCCGCAGACCGGCCCGCGGGCCTGCCGCGCGTGTCTCCGGTACAATCGGACGATCGTTCCGCCCAGGCGCCGCGGCCCGTGCACAGGCCTCCGCGCCCTTCTCTCGCAGGTTTCGCCCATGTCCAACAATCAGATCCTCTTCGAACGCGCCCAGAAGACCATTCCCGGCGGCGTCAACTCGCCGGTGCGCGCCTTCCGCTCGGTCGGCGGCACGCCGCGCTTCGTCGCGCGCGCGCAAGGCCCGTATTTCTGGGACGCCGACGGCAAGCAGTACATCGACTACATCGGCTCGTGGGGCCCGATGATCGTCGGCCACGTCCATCCGGAAGTGCTGTCGGCCGTGCAGAACGTGCTCGCCGACGGCTTCTCGTTCGGCGCGCCGACCGAAGCCGAGATCGAGATCGCGGAGGAAATCTGCAAGCTCGTGCCGTCGATCGAGCAGGTGCGGATGGTGTCGAGCGGCACCGAGGCGACGATGAGCGCGCTGCGTCTCGCGCGCGGCTTCACGGGCCGCAGCCGCATCGTCAAGTTCGAAGGCTGCTACCACGGCCACGCGGACAGCCTGCTGGTCAAGGCCGGCTCGGGCCTGCTGACGTTCGGCAACCCGACGTCGGCCGGCGTGCCCGCCGACATCGCGAAACACACGACCGTCCTCGAATACAACAACGTCGCCGCGCTGGAAGAAGCCTTCGGCGCGTTCGGCGACGAGATCGCCGCGGTGATCGTCGAGCCGGTCGCCGGCAACATGAACCTCGTGCGCGGCACGCCCGAATTCCTGAACGCACTGCGCGCGCTGTGCACGAAGCACGGCGCCGTGCTGATCTTCGACGAGGTGATGTGCGGATTCCGCGTCGCGCTCGGCGGCGCGCAGGCGTACTACGGCATCGCGGCCGACCTCACCTGCCTCGGCAAGGTGATCGGCGGCGGGATGCCGGCCGCCGCGTTCGGCGGCCGCCGCGACATCATGGCCCACCTCGCGCCGCTCGGCGGCGTCTACCAGGCCGGCACGCTGTCGGGCAACCCGATCGCGGTCGCCGCGGGCCTGAAGACGCTGCGACTGATCCAGGCGCCCGGCTTCTACGATGCGCTCACCGCGCAGACGAAACGGCTCGCCGACGGCCTCGCGGCGGAAGCGCGCGCGGCCGGCGTGCCGTTCGCGGCCGACTCGATCGGCGCGATGTTCGGCCTGTACTTCGCCGAGCGCGTGCCGACCAGCTTCGCGGAAGTCACGAAGAGCGACGTCGCGCGCTTCAACCGCTTCTTCCACCTGATGCTCGACGAGGGCGTGTACTTCGCGCCGTCCGCGTACGAAGCCGGCTTCGTGTCGAGCACGCACGACGACGCGGTGATCGACGCGACGCTCGCGGCCGCGCGCCGCGCGTTCGCGGCCCTCGCCGCCTGACCCGGGGCCGCGCGCATGTTCTCGGATACCGATTTCGCCCACATGCAGCGCGCGCTCGCGCTCGCCGCGCGCGGCATGTACACGACCGCGCCGAATCCGCGCGTCGGCTGCGTGATCGTCAAGGACGGCGACGTGATCGGCGAAGGCTTCACGCAGCCGGCCGGCCAGGACCACGCGGAAGTCCAGGCGCTGAAGGACGCGCGCTCGCGCGGCTACGACGTCGCGGGCTCGACCGTCTACGTGACGCTCGAACCGTGCAGCCATTTCGGCCGCACGCCGCCGTGCGCGAACGCGCTGATCGACGCGCGCGTCGCGAAGGTGGTCGCGGCGATGGAAGACCCGAACCCGCAGGTGTCGGGGCGCGGCCTCGGAATGCTGCGCGACGCCGGCATCGACGTGCGCTGCGGGCTGCTCGCGCATGAGGCCGGCGAACTGAACATCGGCTTCGTGTCGCGGATGACGCGCGGCCGCCCGTGGGTGCGGATGAAGACCGCCGCGTCGCTCGACGGCCGCACTGCGCTGCCGTCCGGCGAAAGCCAGTGGATCACCGGCGAGGCCGCGCGCCTCGACGGCCACGCGTGGCGCGCCCGCGCGTGCGCGATCCTCACCGGTATCGGCACCGTGCGCGAGGACAATCCGCTGCTGACCGTGCGCGGTATCGACACGCCGCGTCAGCCGCAACGCATCCTGGTGGACAGCCGCCTCGACCTGCCGCTCGACGCGCGGCTGCTCGAAGGCGCGCCGCTGCTGATCTTCTGCGGCCGGCTCGACGCCGCAGGCGAGGTACGCGCGAACGTGCTGAAGTCGCGCGGCGCGGAAATCGTGCCGCTCGCGAATGCGCACGGCAAGGTCGACCTGCCCGCGATGCTGGCGGCGCTCGGCGCGCGCGGCGTCAACGAGCTGCACGTCGAGGCCGGCCACAAGCTGAACGGTTCGCTGCTGCGCGAACGGTGCGTCGACGAATTGCTGGTGTATCTGGCGCCGAGCCTGCTGGGCGCCGACGCGGCCGGCATGTTCGATCTCGCCGCGCCGGCCAGCCTCGATGCGCGTACCCGGTTGTCGTTCCACGGTATCGAGCGGATCGGCGACGATCTGCGGATCCTCGCGCGTATCGCGCCGCCCGACGCCTCTCACTGAACGGAATCGTCACGATGTTTACCGGAATTGTCGCGGCCGTCGGCCGCATCGAATCGATCGCCCCGCTCGGCACGTCGGCCGACGCCGGTGTGCGCCTGACCGTGCAGGCCGGCGGGCTGGATCTGGCCGATGTCGCGCTCGGCGACAGCATCGCGATCCAGGGCGCATGCATGACGGTGATCGAGAAGACCGACACCACGTTCGACGTCGATGTGTCGCGCGAAAGCCTGAACCGGACGGTCGGCCTCGCGCAACCCGGCGAGGTGAACCTCGAGAAGGCGCTGCGCGCGCACGACCGCCTTGGCGGGCATATCGTATCGGGCCATGTGGACGGACTCGGTACCGTGTCGCGCTTCGCGCCCGTCGGCGAGTCGCACGAACTGCGAATCGTCGCGCCGCGCGAACTCGGCCGCTATCTCGCGTACAAGGGCTCGATCACGGTGAACGGCGTGAGCCTGACCGTGAATGCGGTCGACGATCGCGCGGACGGCTGCGAATTCTCGATCAACCTGATTCCGCATACGGTCGACGTCACGACGCTGCGCCATGTGAAGGCCGGCGACAAGGTCAACCTCGAAGTCGACATGATCGCGCGCTATGTGGAGCGGATGCTGTCGGCGTCGCAGGGCGTGCATCAGGACTGACCGGGCAGCGCCGCCGCGTCCTGTACAGGGAATGACGGCCGACGGTGCGGCCGGCCGCCGCATCAATCGTCGGCGTCGGCCGAGCAGGCCGCGCCGAGCAGGGATCCCGCCCTACTTCGTGCCGTGCCACTCCGTCGCCGGCCATCCGACACGCTTGCATCGGAATCGCGTTCGGTCGATGGCCGTCGGGCCAGCCGACACCTGGCCGAACAGCCAACGACGCGCACGGGTCATGCCGTCGCGCTAAGATGCGTCGACAGCGGTTTCCACGCCGCCACGCACGACGCGCCGCATCGCGGCCGCGCCTCTTCCCACAGGAGTTCGTCCCCATGTCCATCTCGATGTACCAGGCTTCGCTGCCCGTCCTGATCCGCGGCCTCACCAACCTGCAGCACATCCTCGGCAAGGCGCAGGCGCATGCGGCCGAAAAGCAGATCGACCCGTCGGTATTCATCGGCGCACGCCTCTACCCGGACATGCTGCCGCTCGTCCGTCAGGTCTACATCGCGACCGACACGGCGAAGGGCTGCGCCGCGCGGCTCGCCGGCGCCGAGATCCCGAGCTACCCGGACGTCGAGCAGAGCTTCGACGAGCTGCACGCGCGCATCCAGAAGACGATCGACTACCTGAAAAGCTTCGACGCCGCACAGATCGACGGCAGCGAGACGCGCCAGATCGTGCTGAAGATGCGCGTCGGCCCGATCGAGTTCACCGGCCAGTCGTACCTGCTGAACTTCGTGCTGCCCAACTTCTTCTTCCACGTGACGACCGCGTACGACATCCTGCGCCACAGCGGCGTCGAGCTCGGCAAGCTGGACTACCTCGGCGGGCGCAACGAGCAAGCGTGACGCGCGGCCGGGCAACGCCCGGCCCGCAACCGTCCGCGCCCGCGCGCAGGCCGGCCGCAGCGCTTTCCGGAGCACGCGCGGGCCCCGCGCGGCCCGCGCCAGCCGAAACGCCGTCCGGCTGGCGTAAAATACGCACTTTCCTCTTTCTCGCCCCCTTATGACGCTCGCCTCCACGCTCGACATCATCGCCGAGCTGAAAGCCGGCCGGATGGTGATCCTGGTCGACGAAGAAGACCGCGAAAACGAGGGCGACCTCGTGATCGCCGCCGAATTCGTCACACCGGAAGCGATCAACTTCATGGCCAAGTACGGCCGCGGCCTGGTTTGTCTGACGTTGACGCAGGAACGCTGCAAGCAGCTTCACCTGCCGCTGATGACCTACCGCAACGGCACGCAGTACGGCACCGCGTTCACGGTCAGCATCGAAGCGGCCGAAGGCGTGACGACCGGCATCTCGGCCGCCGACCGGGCGCACACGATCGCCACGGCGGTCGCGCACGACGTGCGCCCCGAGCACATCGTGCAGCCGGGCCACGTGTTCCCGATCATGGCGCAGCCGGGCGGCGTGCTCGTGCGCGCCGGCCACACCGAGGCCGGCTGCGACTTCACCGCGCTCGCGGGCCTCACGCCGGCCGCGGTGATCTGCGAGATCATCAAGGACGACGGCACGATGGCGCGCCTGCCGGACCTGATCGAATTCGCGAAGGAACACAACCTGAAGATCGGCACGATCGCCGACCTGATCCAGTACCGCAGCCGCACCGAATCGATCATCGAGCGGATCGCCGAGCGCACGATGCAGACCGCGCACGGCACGTTCCGCGCGGTGCTGTACCGCGACCAGCCGAGCGGCTCGCCGCACATCGCGCTGGTGCGCGGCGCCCCGTCGCCCGACGTCGATACGCCGGTGCGCGTGCACGAGCCGCTGTCGGTGCTCGACCTGCTCGAAACGGGCGTGTCGACCCACTCGTGGACGCTCGACGCCGCGATGCGCGACATCGCGGAGCGCGACCTCGGCGTGATCGTGCTGCTCAATTGCGGCGATACGAAGGAACACCTGATCGACGTCTTCAAGGCGTTCGACGAGGAAGAAAAGGCCGCTGCGCTCAAACGCCGGCCGGTCGATTTCAAGACGTTCGGCATCGGCGCGCAGATCCTGCGCGATGTCGGCGTCGGCAAGATGCAGGTGCTGTCGAATCCGCGCAAGCTGGGCAGCATGTCCGGCTACGGCCTCGAAGTCACGGGCTTCATTCCGATGCCCGGCGGCGAAGCCAAGTCCTGCCCGGCGTCCCACGCGTAACCCGCCACGGCGCTTTCGCCCTATAACCGTTCATCCACACCACGGACCAGATCATGGAAATCGGACAATACCAACCGAATCTCGAAGGCGACGGCCTGCGTATCGGCATCGTGCAATCGCGCTTCAACGAACCCGTGTGCAACGGCCTCGCCGACGCGTGCGTCGAAGAACTGGAGCGCCTCGGCGTCACCGGTGAAGACGTGCTGCTCGTGTCGGTGCCCGGCGCGCTGGAAATCCCGCTCGCGCTGCAAAAGCTCGCCGAAAGCGGCCAGTTCGACGCGCTGATCGCGCTCGGCGCGGTGATCCGCGGCGAGACCTACCACTTCGAACTCGTGTCGAACGAGAGCGGCGCGGGCATCACCCGCATCGGCCTCGACTTCAACCTGCCGATCGCGAACGCGGTCCTGACCACCGAAAACGACGAGCAGGCCGTCGCGCGCATGACCGAAAAGGGTCGTGACGCCGCACGCGTGGCCGTCGAGATGGCCAACCTGACGATGGCGCTCGACCAGCTCGGCGACGACGAGGACGAAGAGGAAGACGAAGACGACGAAGAGGAGCGCGCATGAAGAAGAGCGCCCGCCGACAATCGCGCGAGCTGGCGACGCAGGGCCTGTATCAGTGGCTGCTGTCGAACGCGCCCTCCGGCGAGATCGACGCGCAACTGCGCGGCGCGCTCGGTTACGACAAGGCTGACAAGGAACTGCTCGAAGCGATCCTGCACGGCGTGATCCGCGAGCATGCGACGCTCGTCGAAGCGCTGGCGCCGTCGCTGGACCGTCCGATCGATCAGCTGTCGCCGGTCGAACGCGCGGTGCTGCTGATCGCGACGTTCGAGCTCACGCACCACGTCGAAACGCCGTACCGCGTGATCATCAACGAAGCCGTCGAACTCGCGAAGACGTTCGGCGGCTCCGACGGCTACAAGTACGTGAACGGCGTGCTCGACAAGCTGGCCGCGAAGCTGCGCCCCGCCGAAACGCAGGCGCGTCGCAACGGCTGATACCGTTGGTTGGTCCACGGGCGCGCAAGCGCCCGTTTTTCATTCCTTTCTCCCTCCGCCCTGCCCGCCGATGAATACCACCGCCGATTCGCTCGTCACGCTCGCCGCACGCGTCGACGCGATCCAGCCCTTTCATGTGATGGAACTGATGAAGGAGGCACAGCGGCTCGAGTCCTTGGGGCGCGATGTTATCCACATGGGCATCGGCGAGCCCGATTTCACCGCGCCGGAGCCGGTGGTCGAGGCCGCGGCGGCCGCGCTGCGCCGCGGCGTCACGCAATACACGAGCGCGCTCGGGATTGCGCCGCTGCGCGAGGCAATCGCCGCGCACTATGCACACGCGTACGGCCTCACGATCAGCCCCGAGCGGATCGTCGTGACGGCCGGCGCATCGGCCGCGCTGCTGCTCGCGTGCCTCGCGCTGGTCGGCCGCGACGACGAAGTGCTGATGCCCGACCCGTCATACCCGTGCAACCGGCACTTCGTCGCGGCGGCCGAAGGCCGTCCGGTGCTCGTGCCGAGCGGCCCGGACGCGCGCTTCCAGCTCACCGAGCACGACGTCCGCACGCACTGGAACGAGCGCACGCGCGGCGTGCTGCTCGCGTCGCCGTCGAACCCGACCGGCACGTCGCTCGAACCGGACGAACTGAAGCGGATCGTCGAAGCAGTGCGCGCACGCGGCGGCTTCACGATCGTCGACGAGATCTACCAGGGGCTCAGCTACGACGCCGCCCCCGTGTCGGCGCTGTCGTTCGGCGACGACGTGATCACCGTGAACAGCTTCTCGAAGTATTTCAGCATGACCGGCTGGCGGCTCGGGTGGCTCGTCGTGCCGCCCGCCCTCGTCGGCACGTTCGAGAAGCTGTCGCAGAACCTGTTCATCTGCCCGTCCGCCCTCGCGCAACACGCGGCGCTCGCCTGCTTCGAACCGGCCACGCTCGACATCTACGAAACGCGCCGGCTCGAATTCAAGCGCCGCCGCGATTTCATCGCACCGGCGCTCGAGCGGCTCGGCTTCACGGTGCCGGTGATGCCGGACGGCGCGTTCTATGTGTATGCGCATTGCGGCGGCGTCGCCCACCCGGCGGCCGGCGACAGCGCCGCGCTCACGCAGGCGATGCTGCACGACGCAGGCGTGGTGCTGGTGCCGGGCATGGACTTCGGCGTCCATGCCCCGCGCGACTATATCCGCCTGTCCTATGCGACGGCCTACTCGCGGCTCGAAGAGGCCGTCGACCGGCTCGCGACGCTGTTCGGCGAGCATTGACGCCGCGGCGAGCACGCCGGCCGCTTCCCGCACCGCAAAAGAAAAAGGCACCCGAATCGGGTGCCTTTTCTTCATCTGCGCTTCATCTGCGCCAGCCGGAGCCGCACGGAACGCGACGTTACGCGCCGAGCTCCGAATGATCGCCGTGCGACTGCTTCGCGGTATCGACGCTCGCGTCGTCCTGCGGGGCCGCTTCCTTCGGCGCTGCCTTGACCGTCGTCGCGCCGTCGAGCGTCGCATGCACGCGCTTCGCGCCGCCTGCCGCGGCCGTCACGGCTGCGGCGGTGACGATCGGCTTCGCGGGTTGCGCGGGCGCCTGCGGTGCGTTGATCGGCACGCTGCGGCCACGCGCGACGTCGCGCAGGCGGCCGCGCTCGGCCATCACCTTCGAACCGTAGCCGTTGTCGTCGGGATTCGTCGAGCCGTTGTACAGGCGCAGGCCGTTCGCGAGCGAGCCGCCGCGCGCGATGCAGTCCTTCAGCACGAGTGCGCCGACCTGCAGGTTCGCGAGCGGTTGCAGTGCGGTGTCGGTGCCGCCGAAATACTCGAACTTGTCGGAATGGACCTTCGACATCACCTGCATCAGGCCCTTCGCGCCGACGCCGCTTTCGGCGTACGGGTTGAAGCCCGATTCGATCGCCATCACGGACAGCAGCAGCAGCGGATCGAGGCCGACGTCACGACCGGTCTGGAACGCCGCCTTGACGAGCTGGCCGAGCGGCTCCTGGGCGACGCGGTAACGGCGCGACAAATACGTGGCGACGAGCGCCTGTTCCCGGTTCGACGCGAGCGCGCGATCGTCGCGGGCATCGGCCGCCACGCGCTGGATCGGAATCAGCTTGGCCAGTGCGACCGGCGACGGACCGTTGCGGGCCGGATCGGACGCATCACCCTGGACGCCTTGCGCGGTGGCTTCCGGTGCGACATCGAGGCCGACCGCAAGCGCATCCGTTTCGGGCGCATCGTCCTGCTGCGGCTGCGCACCGGCAGGCGCGAAGTTCGGCAGCGGATGGCCGGACAGCAGACGGGCCGGACCAGCCTGCACGGCCGCGGATACGACCGGCATCAGCTTCGCGGCGAGCGTGCCGCGGACGGTTGGCAGCAGCCACAGTGCAAGCGCAACCGCGACAGCGAAACAGCCGACAACGCTGAATAGATGGTGACTGACACGCGTCCCGCGACGCAGCAAGTTGCGCACGATTTGCGCATGCTGCTCAGTGGGACGCCACGATAACCAAGCGTTCATTCAGATCATCTCCCATGAACATGACTCGTGCGGCTCGCTCAGCTCGATGGCGAGACAGAAAACGCGCCGCGGAATCACGACGCCGCACGCCTTGGTTGGGACGCGCAAGCATCGGGGAAACGGTATAAGTACCGTTCGAGGCCACGGTGTAAGAGGGCCGGCGCCTTCGCACACTGGGCGAGGCGGGCATACGCGGTGGCACCCACGCAAAAAACCAGCGTCTGGTGGCGCTGGCTGGGACTACGACAAAGGCCGTCGAAGACGCCGTGCAGGATTCGGCGGACGGTGACGCGCTGCGTCAAAGATCGGTGATTGGCGGCTCGAAGCCTTTTACCCTGCAACCAATGTGAGCGGATTCTAGCAGGGTTTTATAGATCGTCAACACTATAAAACCTCGAAATTATAACAAAAAGTAATTTAAAACCACTCTTCAGAACGCAAGCCCCGTGCCGTAGGGGGTTTGCGCGCGGTCGACTTTTTTCTCCGCCGGGCGGTCGTGCGGCTGCCCGGGTAAAATCGTCGGTCGATTCGGGGTCGCAGCCGGCCGCTGCGCCCGCCCATCGCTGCCCGTGCATACGGGCGGCCCGGACCTTCTTCATGAAATACAAAGACTTACGCGATTTCATTCAGCGCCTCGAGGCGCTCGGCGAACTGCGGCGCGTCACGCAACCCGTGTCGCCCGTGCTCGAAATGACCGAGCTGTGCGACCGCGTGCTGCGCGCCGGCGGCCCCGCGCTGCTGTTCAACGCGCCGCCCGGCAATGCATTCCCGGTGCTCGGCAACCTGTTCGGCACGCCGCGCCGCGTCGCGCTCGGGATGGGCGTCGATGCGGGCGACGATGCCGCGCTCGGCTCGCTGCGCGACCTCGGGCGCCTGCTGTCCGCGCTGAAGGAGCCTGATCCGCCGAAGAGCCTGAAGGATGCCGGCAAGCTGCTGTCGCTCGCGAAGGCCGTGTGGGACATGGCGCCGAAGTCGGTGTCGTCGCCGCCGTGCCAGGAGATCGTCTGGGAAGGCGCGGACGTCGACCTGAACAAGCTGCCGATCCAGACCTGCTGGCCCGGCGATGCGGGGCCGCTCGTCACGTGGGGCCTGACGGTCACGCGCGGGCCGAACAAGTCGCGCCAGAACCTCGGCATCTACCGCCAGCAGTTGATCGGCCGCAACAAGCTGATCATGCGCTGGCTCGCGCACCGCGGCGGCGCGCTCGATTTCCGCGAGTTCGCGCTGCAAAATCCGGGCAAGCCGTATCCGGTCGCGGTCGTGCTCGGCGCCGATCCGGCCACCACGCTCGGCGCGGTGACGCCGGTGCCCGATTCGCTGTCCGAGTATCAGTTCGCCGGCCTGCTGCGCGGCAGTCGCACGGAGCTCGCGAAGTGCCTGACGCCCGGCGTCGACACGCTGCAGGTGCCCGCGCGCGCGGAGATCGTGCTCGAAGGCTTCATTCATCCGCAGGACGGCGCCCCTGCCCCCGCTCCGGCCGGCGCGCCGCCGCGCCCGGCCGGCAACGCGGCGGCCGCGTACGAGCACGCGCTCGAAGGGCCGTACGGCGACCACACCGGCTATTACAACGAGCAGGAGTGGTTTCCGGTGTTCACCGTCGAGCGCATCACGATGCGCCGCGACGCGATCTACCATTCGACCTACACGGGCAAGCCGCCCGACGAACCCGCGGTGCTCGGCGTCGCGCTCAACGAGGTGTTCGTGCCGCTGCTGCAGAAGCAGTTCACGGAAATCACCGACTTCTACCTGCCGCCCGAAGGCTGCAGCTACCGGATGGCCATCGTCCAGATGAAGAAGAGCTACGCGGGCCATGCCAAGCGCGTGATGTTCGGCGTGTGGAGCTTCCTGCGGCAGTTCATGTATACGAAGTTCATCGTGGTCGTCGACGAGGACGTGAACATCCGCGACTGGAAGGAAGTGATCTGGGCGATCACGACGCGCGTCGACCCCGTGCGCGACACGGTGATGGTCGACAGCACGCCGATCGATTATCTCGACTTCGCGTCGCCGGTGGCCGGACTCGGCTCGAAGATGGGGCTCGACGCGACCAACAAGTGGCCGGGCGAAACCAGCCGCGAATGGGGCCGCCCGATCGAGATGGACGCGGCCGTGAAGGCGCGTGTCGACCGGCTGTGGCAGGAGATCGGCCTCTGACGCCAGGCGGCCGGCGCCCGCCGACTCGCGCATCGCAATCGCCGCAAGCACCCAGAAGATGAGCTTTCCGCCCGCCTCCATGCTGTCCGACGGATTCTTTCTGTCGCTATCGTTGTGTCTCGACATCGGCCTCGTGAACGTCGCGATGCTGTCGCTCACGCTATCGCACGGCTTCCGGCCGGGCTTCTGGCTCGGCCTCGGGTCGTGCGTCGGCGATCTCGTCTATGCGGCGCTCGCGCTCGCGGGAATGGCCGTGCTGCTGCAGTTCGAACCCGTGCGCTGGATCGTGTGGATCGGCGGCGGCGCGGTGCTGCTGTTCCTCACGTGGAAGATGGCGCGTGAAGCGCTGACGCCGGTCAAGGCGGCTGGCGACGAAGCAGACGACGCCCCCCAGCCGCGGGCGAGCGCGCGGCGCAGCTTTCTGCGCGGGATGCTGCTCGCGATGTCGTCGCCGAGCGCGATCCTGTGGTTCGCGGCGGTCGGCGGCGCGCTGATCGCGAAAGCCGGTGCGACCACCCCGGCGACCGCGTCGGTGTTCCTGTCGGGCTTCTTCCTCGGCGGCCTCGCATGGACGCTGTTCATGTGCACGCTCGCGAGCCAGGGCCGCAAGCGCGCGGGCGCCGGGCTGATGCGGGCCTGCCACATCGCGTCCGCGCTGCTGTTCGCGTACTTCTCGTACAGCGTGATCGTCGGCGGCTACCGCGACCTGATCGTGCACGCGGTGTAATCGCGGCCGCCCTGCGCGAGCCGGGCACGGTATCGCCGCCCCCAAAGAAAAACGGCGCAGCGCCCCTCGCGGGACGTTGCGCCGTTTTGCCACGCGCGGTCAGGCCGCGCGGGACGAATCAGCGACGCCAGTAGCCGTGATGGCCCCAGCCGCCATAACCATGGCGCCAGTACGGGCGACCGTAGTAACCGCCGACGACCACGGCGGGCGGCGGCGCATAGTAGGCCGGCGCGGGCGCGTAGTACACGGGCGGAGGCGGCGGCGCGTAGTACACGGGCGGCGGCGGTGCATAGACGGGATACGCGGGTGCGACCGGGATACCGATGCCGACCCCGATCGACACGTGAGCCTGCGCGGCGCTTGCGGCACCCAGGCCCAGCGCGGCGGCGGCGATGAACGGAATGAGCTTTTTCACTTCGATTCTCCTGCTGGAGCGGTATTTTAGGCGCTCCTGTCGGCAACGGCGGGCATGCACGTCGCATGCAAGCAATGTAGCGAAAACCCGCCCCGCGCGTATCGTGCATTTGTTGCAAATTGCAATTGCACGCGGCCGGAGCCGCCGCGCGGCGCGGCGCCCGGTGCGGGCGATGACCCTTGCGGGTCGCGCGATTCCGTCCGAGGAGTCGGGTCGCAACACGACGGCCGGTCAGTCTTACCGGATCCGGCGCGTGCAACCGGCCGGCATGCGTAATGAACGATTACAAATTCGAGACAAGATGCCGACGTTTCAAGCGGGAGGCAGGCGCTCGGCATTTCGGGGTCGGATTCCATGATCCTGATGCCGCTGCGATATCGGCCGTCGGCCTGCGTAGAGATCGCCGCGCCTACCGGTAATTCATACATGCGACCGCTCCGCAACCGGCCTTCCACGACACCGCCGTCATTCCTGCGATACTGGCGGTTGCTTCGTTTTTGCTTACATCAGCTGCCATGCCCCTTCCGGACCCACCCCGCCTCGGCTTCATCGGCGCCGGCCGCCTCGCGCGCTGTGTCGCGCAGCGCTTCGCGCAGGCCGGCTTCCCGGTCGTCGCGATCGCGAGCCGCACGCCCGCGTCGGCCGCCGGCCTCGCCGCGCGCATCGACGGCTGCCGCGCGGTCGACACCGCGCAGCAGGTGGTCGACGCCGCCGACCTAATCTTCCTGACGACGCCCGACGATCATCTCGCGTCGAGCGCCGCCGCACTGCGCTTCGACGCATCGCGCGCCGCCAGTCAGGCGCTCGTCCATTGCAGCGGCGCGTCGGCGGTCGCGCTGCTCGATCCGGCGAAGCAGCAAGGCGCGGCCACCGGCGGCTTTCATCCGCTCTATCTGTTCGGCGGCACCGACGCCGACCTCGCGCGCATCGACGGCTGCTCGGTCACGATCGAAGCGGACGGCGCGCTGCACGCGGCGCTGATGCGACTTGCCGCCGCACTCGGCTGCCATCCGCTGTCGATCCCGGCCGGCGGCCGGATGCTGTATCACGCGGCCGCGCACTACGCGGCGAGCTTCGCGCTGTGCGGGCTGTCGGAAGCGGTCGAGCTGTGGCGCGGCCTCGGGTTCGACGAGGACGCCGCGCTGCGTGCGCTGTTGCCGATGCTCGCCGGCACGATCGAGACCGCGCGCGACAAGGGGCTCGCGAATGCGCTGTCGGGCCCGGTGTCGCGCGGCGACACGGGCATCGTCGAGCGCCAGCTCGCGCTGCTCGAGGCGCGCGGCGGCGATCACGCGGCGCTGTATGCGCTGCTGACGCGCCGCGCGGTCGCGCTCGCGGCGAAGCGCGCGACGCCGCCGGCGTCGTTGCCGGCGCTGGCCGAAGCCGTCGAAACCTCGCTCGCACGGGCGGCCGCGCGCCCCTCCCCGTCGCGCGACGAGGCGTGATAAGGTGTCGGCCGATGCGCCGCCAACCGGCGTTGGCGGCCGCACGCTACTGACTGTATAAAAAGGATGCCAACGATGTTCGGCGAGATCGCCCGTTTTCTGCTCAATACCGTCTTCACGCTATTCGGCGCCGCGCTGATCCTGCGCGTCTGGATGCAGGCCGTCCGCGTGCCGCCGTACAACCCCGTCACGCAAGCCGTGCTGCAGGCGACCAACTGGCTCGTGCTGCCGCTGCGCCGCGTGATCGCGGGCGTACGCGGCATCGACTGGGCCAGCGTCGTCGCCGCGCTGCTCACCGCGCTCGTCTACGTCGTGCTGATGGTCGTGATGGCCGGCTTCGATCCGGCCGCCGTGATCGCGACGCTCGTCGTGGTCGCGCTGCTCACCGTCGTGAAGTGGGCGCTCAACCTCGTGATCTGGATGACGATCCTGATGGCGCTGCTGTCGTGGCTCAACCCGCGCTCGCCGGCGATGCCGATCCTCTACCAGCTCACCGCGCCGTTCCTGAACCCGCTGCGCCGCGTGATCCCGAATCTCGGCGGCATCGACCTGTCGCCGATCCTGCTGTTCGTGATCGTGCAGGTGCTGCTGATGATCGTCACGCGCGCCGCCGTGTCGCTGACGATGTTCGGCATCTGATCGGCGCGACGCCCTACGCCGCCGGCCCCTGCGCCGGCGGTGCGCCGAGCGTGTCGATCACGCCGAACTGCGCGGGCATCATCGCGTAGCACACCCGCACTTTCTCGCGCGACAGCCGCTCGAGCAGCTGCTGCGCTTCGTCCTCGGTGACGATGAATTCCACCTCGACCGCCAGCGAACCCTGCAGCTCGAAGAAGCGATCCTCGTGCAGCACGCGATGCTGGCCGAAACCGGCCATCGCGCGAAACGCGGAACCGCCCGCGACGCCCATCCGGTTCGCCTCTTCCAGCAGCCATTCCCACAGCGGCTTCCAGTGCAGCCGGTGCTGCTCGTGCACATAGAAGCGCAACAAGACCCTGTCCATCGCTCCCTCCGATGGCGGCCCCGCTCAGGCCGCAGCCAGCCACGCGCGCGCGGTCCACATGCCGAGCGCCGTCAGCGCGAACGATCCAGTCAAGTGTAGGGCAGCCACCGCCAACGCCCATCCGAATTCGCCCTCGAGCGCGTGCGTCATCACTTCGACCGAATAGGTCGAGAACGTCGTGAGACCGCCGAGAAAGCCCGTGATCACGAACAGCCGCCACTCCGGCGGCAACCCGACGCGAACCGTGAATACGACCGCAGCCACGCCGATCACGTAGCCGCCGAGCAGGTTCGCCGCGAGCGTGCCGAGCGGCACCGCGGGAAAGAACGCGTTGAGCGTGAGGCTCAGGCACCAGCGCAGCAACGCGCCGAGCCCGGCGCCGACGAAGATCGCGACGATCGAATAGAACAAGGGCACTCCTCACTGACGGCGCCGCGCGGCGGACGCGGCCTACGCTGAACTGTATGCGGAATCGCGCCGCACCGGCAATGCCGGCGGCCCGAACCGGCAGGCAGCGCGCCGGCGCTCGTGCAGGCGCTCGTCGCGCGGCCGCAATCGCGCGACGTCGGCCGATCGATACGAGGCGCGGTGCTCAGCCGCCGCGCCACGCGCGATCGAGCGCGTTCAGCGTCGCCAGCGCACCGCCCTTCAGCCCGATCACGTCCGCGCGGCGCGCATGCGCTTCGCGCGCGTTGATGCGGATCACGTCGGCACCGAGCCGTTCGCTCAGCAGGCGCACAGTCGGAATCGCGGTGCCCGCGCCGATCTCGACCACGGCGACACGCCCCGCCTGCGCGATCCAGTCTTCCAGCGCGCGCTCCTGCGCGTCGTAGTGCGCACCGAGCCAGCCGGTGTCGCCGAACATCAGGATGTTCGGCCGCGCGAGCCCGCCGCAGTGCGGGCAGCGCGGCATGTCGCCCACCAGGCGGCACGTCGCTTCGTCGACCACCGGCACGAACGGCGCCGCGCTCCACGTGTCGTCCGTGCACGGTCGCAGGCACTGCATCGCATGAATCGAACCGTGGATCTCGACGATGCGCGCCGGATCGAAGCCGGCTTTCTGGAACTGGCCGTCGACGTTGCTCGTCAGCACGAAGCCGCCGTTCGGCATCGCGTCGATCCAGCGACGCAGGATCGCGAAGCCCGCGTGCGGCACCGTCGCGCGGTAGAGCGCGAGACGGTGCCCGTAGAACCCCCATGCGAGCGGCGCACGCGCACGAAACGCGTGCGGCGACGCGATCTCGTGGAACTCGAAACGCTCGTGGCGCAGCGCCGGATACGCACGCCAGAAACCGTCCGTACCGCGAAAATCGGGCAGCCCGGAATCGACGCCGATGCCCGCGCCGGCCGTGACGAGCAAGGCGTCGGCGCGCGCGAGCGCGTCGACGGCGGACGCGACGAGAGCGGCGGGAAGCGACGCGGCGGCGGCGTCGGAATCGGCGGGATCGGAAAACGACATGATGGAGAAGCGGTGGCGTCGAACGTTGCGCGAGTGGCGTCGCGATCATACGCCGGTTCGGGCGTCGCGCAGCATCGACCCAGCAATCGCGTGACGCCGCGCGCGTACGGCTACCGGCAATGCGACCGCCGGCTGTCCGCAAGCACCGCACCGGCGATGCCGCGACCCGGCGCCCACGCTTGCTCAGTCAGCCGCACCGTCCTGCGCGACCGGCATCTCGTCGACCGAGAAATAGACCGGCTTGCCGAGTTGCCGCGCCAGCGCCACGTCCGCATCCGCGCCGCGCGACGCGCCGTCGATGCGCAGCACCGCATCGCAGCGGCGCAGCAATCGGTGCGCGGCCGGATACAGGAACGTTTCGCCGATCGCGTCGCCGACCTGCGTCGACCCGGCCGCGGCCGCGAGCGGCAACGACAGCCATTCGCCGATCATCGGCACGTGCCCGCGGCGATACACGGCGAGCGCTGCCGCTTCCAGCCGGTGCAGGTTCGCGGCGATGCGCGCGGGGTCGCCGTCCGTGCCGCTGCGATAAGGGCCGGCGACCAGCACGAGTTGCGGCGTCATGCGGCGCGTGCGCCAGCGGTTTCCCGCAGCGCGACGTACTGGAGCAGCATGATCGTCTTCGCATCGACGATCTCGCCGCGCTCGACCGCGTCCAGCGCCGCCTGCAGCGGCATCTCGACGACCTCCAGATCCTCGCCCTCTGCCGCGACGCCGCCGCCCGCGCCGGTGCGCAGCGACGCATCGTATTCGCCGACGAAGAAATGCAGCTTCTCCGTCACGGAACCCGGGCTCATGAATGCCTCGAACACCTTGCGCACGCCGCGCACGCGGTAGCCGGTCTCTTCCTCGGCTTCCGCGCGGATGCGCGCTTCGGGCGTGGCGTCGTCGAGCAGCCCGGCGGCCGCTTCGAGCAGCATGCCGTCGTGCCCGCTCACGAACGCCGGCATCCGGAACTGCCGTGTCAGCAGCACGTCGCCCGTCTCGGCATGACGCAGCAGGATCGTCGCGCCGTTGCCGCGATCGTAGGTCTCGCGGCTCAGGCGCTGCCACGTTCCGTCGCGGCGCAGGAAATCGAACGTCACCTTCCGCAGCACATACCAGTCGTCGGACAGCACCGTCGTATCGACGATGCGCACCCGCTCCCGCGTTGCAGCCATTGCAGCCTCCGGTTCGACAAAGGACGGCGCCCATGGTAACGTGCATATTCGTGCAATTTCAAGAATTTTCGTGCAATCACGATGCTGACGACGCAACGCAAGAAAGCGATCCTCGATGCGCTCGCGCGCGACGGCCAGGTACTGGCCGCCGAGCTGAGCGTGCAATTCGGTGTATCCGAAGACACGGTGCGCCGCGACCTGCGCGAACTCGCGGCCGAAGGACTGCTGCAGCGCGTGCATGGCGGCGCGCTGCCGGCGTCGCCGGCCATCGCGCCGTTCGCGCAGCGCGAGGCGCTCGAAGCCAAGGAGAAGCGGCGCATCGCACGGCGGGCCGCGCAGATGATCGCGCCCGGGCAGGTGGCGATCGTCGACGGTGGCACGACCTCCGCGCTGCTCGTCAGCCAACTGCCGGCCGACCTGCGCGCGACGATCGTCACGCACAGCCCGAGCGTCGCGGTTGCGCTGGCCGCACATCCGTCGATCGACGTGATCCTGATCGGCGGGCGGCTCTACAAGCACTCGATCGTCGCGGTCGGCGCGGCGGCGATGGAAGGCATCGCGCGCATCCATGCGGACCTGTACTTCATGGGCGTCACGGGCGTGCATCCGGTCGCCGGCCTGAGCACCGGCGATTTCGAGGAAGCGGCGATCAAGCGCGCGCTGGCCGAACGCGCGGCCGAGACGGTGGTGCTCGCGTCGCAGTCGAAACTGCGTGCGGCGTCGCAGTTCGTGATCGGTGACATCACGCTCGCGCAGACGGTCGTCGTCGAACAGGAAACCGACGCTGCACTGACGAAGCCGATCGAGGCCGCGGGCGTGACGGTGGTGCGCGCGTAGCGCGCGGTACAGGCGGGCCGCCCGCGCAATCGAACTGCGAATGCGTCGACGCGGTGCGTGATCGATACGCGCGCGTTCAGGCGCGACCGCTGATCGCCCCCGGCGTGCGCATACTCGGCGGCGCATAACGCGTGCCGCCATCGTCACACCGAAACCCCGCCGGTCCACCTAAATCCCGCGAAACGCCGGCGCGCGGCGTTCCGCGAACGCACGCAGCCCTTCGTCGAAATCCGCGCCTTCGCACGCGTGCCGGCGCAACTCGGCGATCCGTTCGAACGCATCGGCCGGCAACGGCCGCGCATCCTGCAGCACGCGCAACTGCTCCTTCACCGCGTGCACCGCGAGCGGCGCCTTCGCGGCGATCGTGCGCGCGACGTCGAGTGCCGCGTCGTCGACCCCGCCGGCGTCTGCCAGCCGGTTCACGAGCCCGTGATGCGCGGCGCGTTCCGCATCGAGCGGCTGCGCGCAGAAGAACATTTCCTTCAGCACATGGATCGGCAGGTTGTCGTAGAAGCGCAGCAGGCCGCTCGTCGAATACGGCAGGCCGATGTTCGCCGGCGTCATCGCGAAGCGTGCGTCGCGCGCCGCCACGACGAGATCGCAGCTCATCACCAGATCGACCGCCCCGCCCCATGCCGACCCCGCCACCGCCGCGATCACCGCGCCGGGATAGGTCCGCACGCGCCGCAGCGCGCGTTCGAGCGGCTTGCCGTACGCGAGCGGATCGCGGTCGTCGGCCAGCTCGCGCAGGTCGTGCCCCGCGCTCCACACGTCGCCGCTGCCGTCGTTCGACAGGATCACGACGGGCGGCGGACGGCGTGCGGCCAGCGCATCGAGGTGCGCGACGAGCGCATCGAGCAACGGTGCGTCGAGCGCATGCCGTCGCGCCGGATTCGCGAACCGCACGCGCGCGATCCGCTCGCCGATCAGGTCCACCGTCACGGTCGACGCCGCGTCGTGTTTCGTCATGTCGGTCATTGCACGGCCTCCGCCACCGCATCCGCCTGGAAGATCGTGCGCGCGGCCAGCAGTGCGTCGATCGCCTCGTCGCCGTAGCCGGCTTCGCGCAGCACGTCGACCGTATGCTCGCCGAGCAGCGGCGGCGCATGGCGCGTGCGCGGCGCCGGCACGGCGTCGCCCATCCCGCCGAGCGGCGTGACGACCTGGCGCAGCGTACCGAGCGTCGGATGCGCGACCGGCTCGACCAGCCCGCAATGCGCGAGCTGCGGATCGTCGAACACTTCGTCGAGCGTATGGATCGGCCCGGCAGGCAGCCCGGCCTCGACGAACCGCTGCGTCCAGTCGCGCTTGCCGCGCGTGCGCAGCCGGCTTTCGAGCAGCGCCTTGAGTTCATCGCGATGCGCGACGCGCGCGTCGTTGGTCGCGAAGCGCGGATCGTTCGGCAGCTCGGGCAGATCCAGCAACTGGCACAGCCGCAACCACATGTCGGTCGTGATCGGCGCGAGATTGAGCGGGCCGTCGGCCGTCTCGAACACGCCGTACGGCGCGATCACCGCATGCGCATTGCCGGTGCGGCGCGGCACGTCGCCGAGGCTCAGGTAGCGTTGTCCGTGCACGCTCAGCAACGCAACGAGGCTTTCGAGCAGCGACGTGCCGACATGCTGGCCGCGCCCGGTACGCTCGCGCTCGAACAGCGCGGCCATCACGCCGGTCGCGACCCACATCCCCGAGCTGAGATCGCCGATCGCGGTGCCCGTGCGGGTCGGCTCGCCGTCCGGGAAGCCGGTGACGCTCATCAGCCCCGCATAGCCCTGCGCGATCTGGTCGAAGCCCGGCCAGTCGCGCAGCGGGCCGCGCGGGCCGAACGCGGTGACGCTGCCCATCACGAGCCGCGGGTCGCGCGCGCTCAGCGCTTCGTAGCCGAGCCCCATCGCGTCCATCGTGCCGGCCTTGAAATTCTCGATCACGACGTCGGCCTGCGCGATCAGCCGCCGCACGACGTCGAGGCCGGCCGGCTGCCGGAAGTCCACGCAGATGCCGCGCTTGTTGCGGTTGCAGGACAGGTAGTACGTGCTCACGCCGCGATCGAACGGCCCCCACGCGCGGCTCATGTCGCCGTGCGGCCCCGACTCGACCTTGATCACGTCGGCGCCGAGATCGGCGAGCACCATCGAGCAGAACGGCCCCGACAGCGCGCGACTCAGATCGACGACCCTGATTCCTGTTAATGCCTGCATTCCGGACTCCTGATAGGGATGACGAGATGTGTGTTGTTTGCGAACGACTGCCGCGCCGTTCATTCGGGCAGCGTCTGATGCCGCGTTTCGACCGCGAACGGCAGGATCAGGATGCCGAGCCCGAACACGGCCGCGGTCCACGCGACCGGCACGCCGAGCGATCCGTAACCGTGTATCGCCGCGCCGAGCAGGAAGTTCACGCCCGCGCCGATGAAGCGGCCGACCGACGCGTTGAACGCGAACGCGGTGGCCCGCACGCGCGTCGGATATTGCTCGGGCAGCCACAGCGAGAAGATCGCGAAGTTGCCGCCGAAGAAGCCGAGGAACGCGAGCGACACCATGAAGGCCGCGAGCCCGTTCGGCTGGTAGAACGCCCAGCCGAACGCGAACACGATCGAGCCGGCCATCCCCGCGAAATACACGCCGAGCGCGGTACGCCGGCCGAGCCGTTCCGACAGCCACGGCGCCGCCAGGCAGCCGGCGATCGTCGCGCACGACAGGATCGCCGCGCCGATCGACGCAAGCCGCAATGCGCCGACGTGATCGATGCCCGCGCGCGCCGCCAGCGTGGTGACCGCGCTCGCCTCGTAGACGGAGCCGGCCCACAGCCCGACAATCGCGACGCCGACGAGGCTCGCGCTCGTGAGCGTGCGGCGCAGGAACGCCGGCGCGAAGATCTCGCGCAGCGGATGCGCGCGCCGCGCGTCGGCCACGTCGCCGTCGCGCGCATCGTGCCGGCGCCACTGCCCCGGCTCTTTCACGCGCATCACCGTGAACACCGCGAGCAGCGCGGGCGCCAGCCCGCACAGGAACATCGCGCGCCAGCCGTAGGTCGCGCCGATCGTGTAGTTCAGGCAGGCCGCGATGAAGAAGCCGAAGTAGTAGCCCGTCTGCAGGTAGCCGGCGCCCATCTTGCGGCGGTCTTCCGGCCAGCTCTCGGCGACGTAGGTGCCGGCGAGCGCCCATTCGCCGCCGACGCCGATCCCGGCGATCAAGCGGCACGCGGCCAGCGCCCACACGTCGTGCACGAACGCGGCCGCGCCGGTGAACACCGAATAGATCAGGATGCTCGCGGCGAGCGTGCGCACGCGGCCGAAGCGGTCGGCGAGCGGCCCCCAGATGAACGACAGCCCCCAGCCGATCAGGAATAGCGCGAACAGGATCGAGCCGTACATCCCGAGGTTCGCGGGCGTCGCCGCGATGCCGGAGGCCGGCAGCAATTCGGTCAGCGCGGGAATCAGCACGAGCGCGTAGATCACCGAATCCACGCCGTCGAGCACCCAGCCCGCGTACACGGCCCAGAAGCCCTTGACCTGCTCGCGCGTGAGCGGCGTGCGCCGCGGCTTCGCGCCGGCCGCCGGCGCGTCGATCGCCTTGAACATCTTCGTCTCCTTGCCGGCGGGGCCGGCTCCGTCGCCGCGTCCGGTCCGGGATGGCCGGCAGTCGGGCTCTTTTGTGAGACGAGTATAGAAACGCCATCGATCGCTGAAAAATATGATATTCATCTTGTTCGATCGAATTGGCTTATGGCTCGAAACGCGCGTGAATCGGGGAGACGGCGGCGATGGACTTGAGACAGTTGCGCTATTTCGTGAAGGTCGTCGAATGCGGCAACGTCACGCATGCGAGCGAGGCGCTGCACGTCGCGCAGCCGGCGGTGAGCCAGCAGATGCGCAATCTCGAGCAGGATCTCGGGATGCAGCTGCTCGAACGGAGCGTGCGCGGCGTCGCCCCGACCGCCGCCGGCCGCACGCTGTACCAGCACGCGCTCGAACTGCTGCGCCAGGCCGACGGCACGCGCGAGCTGCTGCGCCGCGACGCCGATACGCCGCAGGGCCGCGTGACCGTCGGCATGCCGTCGAGCACCGCGCGCGTGCTGGCCATTCCGCTCGCCCGCGCGGTGCGCGACCGCTTTCCCGGCATCATGCTGGAGCTGATCGAAGCGCCGAGCGCCGATCTCGACACGTTGCTCGAGCGCGCGCGGCTCGATCTCGCGATCGTCGTCGATGCGGTCGGTACGCGCGGGATCGCGATCCACCGGCTGCTGACGGAAACGCTGTACCTGATCACGTGGCCCGAATTCACGGTGCCGGACGACCCCGTGCCGCTCGACGCGATCGCGCGGATGCCGCTCGTGCTGCCGAGCGCGCCGAACACGATCCGCAACCGCGTCGACTGGGCGATGCGCGAGGCCGGCCTGTCGTATGAGATCAGCTTCGAGGCAAGTTCGACCGGGCTGCTGTTCGCGGCCGTGATGGCGCAGCTCGGCGTGACGATCCTGCCGTGGACGGCCGCGCACGTCGAGATCGAGGAGCGCAAGCTGAAGCTGTCGACGGTCGCGCACCGGCTGTTCGCGCGCGACCTGTCGCTGTGCTGGCACGACACGGCGCTCGTCAGCAACGCGGTGCAGAAGGTGAAGGGTGAAATCGTCCGGCTGTTCGACACGCTCGGGCAGCGGCCGGAATGGGCGGCCAGCCGGGCATTGACAACGCCCCCCGGCGCCCCTTAACGTGGCTCCATCGTAACCATCACCGGTTCAGCTTAAGAGGTTGTCGGCCCGCTCGTGCTCGACACCTCTGCCTTCCTCGAAGGCCTGCTGCTTGGCGCAGGCCTGTTCACGTCGGTCGGTCCCAAGGACGCCTTCGTCATCAAGCGCTCGCTTTCGAGCCCTCACCTGCTCTCCATCGCCCTCGTCTGCGCAGGCAGCGACGCATTGCTGATCGTGCTCGGCGCGCACGGGCTGTCGGCATTGCTGTCGCGCCATACCGCCGTGGTGGCGGCCGCGCTGTGGGCCGGTATCGCGTATCTCGCCGGCTACGGCCTGCTCGCGCTGCGCTCGGCGATCGTCGGACGGGAGCCTGAGCATGTAGATGGCTCACGCGTCGCTAGCGAACCCACGCGGTCGCGCACGCTGCTCGCAACCGCCGCGGTTTCGCTGCTCAATCCGTATGCGTGGATCGATACGGTGCTGCTGCTCGGGACCGTGATCGTGAGCCACGCGCCGTCTGCCCGCGCACCGTTTGCGATCGGCGCGATGACTGCGTCGCTGGCGTGGTTCCTGATGCTCGTCTATGGCGCACGCGCGTGCCGTGCGTGGTTCGCCCGTACGCTCGCGTGGCGCGTGCTCGATGGCTTCGTCGCGGTGATGATGCTCGGCTTCGCGGTGCGTTTCGCGATCGACGCGCTTTAGGTGTCAGCGGCCCGATAGCCCGATAGCGATATCGCGCGGAACGCGTCGTGCGCGTGGGCATGCAGCTCGAACCCGATACCCGGCGCCTGCGGCACGCGCGCGTATCCCGCGTCGACGATTTCGCCATCGGCCAGTCCGCTGAACGGCTGGAACGCGAACGGGCTGACTTCCGCGCCGCCAAGCCCGAGCGCCGCGACGACGTGCAACGAGAACAGATGGCCCCCATGCGGCCAGAACGCGTCGCGCCGCCAGCCGCGCGACACGAAGTGATCGACGATCTGCAGATAGCCCGGCAGCCCGTAGCTGTGCACGGGATCGAACACCAGCACGTCGCGGTCGGCACGCAGGCCGCCGTAGCGGTCGAGCAGCTTCGCTTCCGCGAGCGAAAACAGCGCTTCGCCTGCTGCGATCGGCGGTGCGTATCGCGTGGCGACGTCTGCCTGGAGCGGCAGGTCGAGCGGGTCGCAGATGTCCTCGAACCACCAGAGGCCGAACGGCGCGAGCATGTCGGCCGCCTCGTGGGCGGTCGTCGCGTCGTACGTGTTCATCGCGTCGACTGCGAGATGCGAAGGGCCTGCCAACTGCGCGGCCGCGGCGTCGATGCGGCGCCGGTCCTGATCGAAATTCGCCCCGCCGATCTTGATCTTCGCGTGCGTGTAGCCGAGATCGACGATCCGTCGTATCTCGTCCGACAGGCGCGCGAGATCGTCATGCGGATAGCGGTAGCCGCCGCCCGCGTAGACGCGCACGCGTGGTGCTGCCGCGCGTTGGAGACGATCGGCGAGAAAGCGATGCAGCGGCAGATCGGCGATCTTCGCGGCGGCGTCCCAGATCGCCATGTCGAGCGTGCCGACCGCAACGCAGCGTTCGCCGTGCCCGCCCGGCTTCTCGCCGGCCATCATCGCGCGCCACGCGCGGAACGGGTCGAGGTTCGTGCCGGCTTCGTCGGCGAGCGTATCGGCGGCGGCGAGCAGACGCGGCGCGAAGCGTTCGCGGATCAGGCCGCCCTGCGCGAAGCGGCCGATCGACGCGTAGCCGTAGCCCGTCACCGGGCGCCCGCCGCGCACGACGTCGGTGACGACCGCGACGACGCTCGTGGTCAGGCCGCCGGACGGGATCGCCGGATCGGCATAGCGGGATACGGGAATCGCGCGTTCGTGGACGGCGGTGATGCGCATGGTCGGGGTTCCGGTGGGGCGTCCGGCGCAGGCGGGAGATTCGTGCGCTGCAGCGGAAGCGATGGACGGATCGCTGCATCTTAGGGGTTTGCGCGACCGCGTGCACGACCGGCGAGCGTCATCGTGTCGCCGCCGGACAACCGCGCGTTGAATTCAGCACCGGGTACGGTCGGATAGCGAGAGCCGCCGAGCGGGTGACCATGCTCGGCGCGCCATTTTTCGAACCGGATCGAGTCCGATTGAACCGGCATCCGCCGCTTGCCCTCCCGGCTCCGTGAACCGGAAGGATGTCGAGCGACGACGGTATGCTTGGATCGACCAGCCCGCTCAGGCGAAGACGAAGTACTTGCGCACCGTCTCCACCACTTCCCACGTCCCTTTCATGCCGGGTTCGATGACGAACACGTCGCCGGCTTTCAGGTGCTGCGGCTCCTCGCCTTCCGGCGTGATGATGCAGTAACCATCGAGGAAGTGGCAGTACTCCCATTTTTCGTAGTTCACCTCGAACTTGCCCGGCGTGCAGATCCAGGTGCCCATGATCTTGCTGCCGTCCTTCGAGACGTACGCGTTGAGGTTGACGGTATGCGGATCGCCGCCAATGCGCTTCCACTTGGTCGCATCGAGGACAGGCGTCGGGCAGGTTTTGCGCAGAACGGTGATGAAATCGGACATGTCGGCTCCAGACTGACGATCGTGTAAGAGGCTTGTCACGTTAGTTCGAAAGCGTTGTCGCGACTTGTATGCTTCCGACACCGACTCGTCTATTTTCGACATGGGCTTGCGTGCAAAGGAAGGCAGGTTTCCTCCTCTGTCGGAATGCTGCCATCCCGGTAACGCGTGTCTTCCCACAGCAGCCGCCAGCGCACCGCATATTCGTCGTTGGTACCTTCCAGCAGGTACTTGTGAGCCACGCTGCCCTCGAGGAAGTAGCTCGGACAACCGACCTTGCCGCCCGGAAACCATGGCTCCCAGATACCGTCGACAGGGATCTCCCGATCGCTGCAAATCTCGCCGCTTGCGGATTCGTTCCTGGGCGGACACGGAGGAAGCGATGCCGGATATGCACGACCGGGAGGCCAATAGCGCCACGCAGGAAGGGGCGCGTCCGCGAACATGGATTCATAGGTCCAGTGCTCGAAAACATGGGTTCCGCCATCCGCACGCGTTCCGTATACAAGCATCCCGGTAAAACCGGATCCGACCGTGCACTTGAGCGCGTAGCAAATCAATCTCTCGATCCATACGCCCTCCGCGAACCCGGTGGCATACACGGGATCCGCGAAGCTGGTGTCCTTCAGTCCCAGCGAATGGAAAAACGGATCGTATTTCCGGCCGATTTCAAGTGCGCTCCGTCCAAACAACAGGTCGCCGCCTTGCTGACTTCCTGCAAGCAGCGCGTCGTATGCCGCTCGTTTGTCGAGACCTCGGCGTAATGCGTCAATGCCCCGCTCCATTTGCGCGAGTGCCGCCAGGAAATCGTGCGTATACGCGGCCTCCAGCTCTGCCTGATTTGGGCTCGGTGTGTTCAATTGTTTGGCGTAGGCGCCGAGGAAATCCCGATACAGACCAACGGCGTACTCGAGGAACGTGAAGCTCGTCCATTGCTTGAGCAGATAGAACGCCTTCGCCCGCGCTTCGTGTTCCTGCCCGGGAGTGATCGTCAATGCATTCAACATCATGGAACCTGTCCGCCCGTGGCCTATTTGCCGGCATGAGCCACCGCTCGCCGCACGTCGGCCTGTCGCCTGATCTTGGCCGATCGTTCGCGCTCTGCCGGGAAGAATGCCCGGGCCTATGCTGGCGACTCGGCCATGAAATCCGACGTCGATACTACACGCCGCAACGGAATAGGCCTTCAGCCTCGACCGATCGGCACCAATGGAGGTGGCCAGCGATGCCACCGCTCCGCCCCGGATCCGGACTCGATTCGATACCGTCAGCCGAAACTCCCCGCTTGCCATATCGACTCGAATCCTTGTAGAATTACGCGTTCTGCGGGCGTCGTATAATGGCCATTACCTCAGCTTCCCAAGCTGATGACGTGGGTTCGATTCCCATCGCCCGCTCCAGTCCTTCTCAAACCCTTGCCGCGCAAAGCTCACAGGGTTTACGGCAGCAGCCGAATCTCCCCCCTTCCAGCGATACCCGCCCCTGAATGTGTGTGGCGAAGCATTTCCGTCGCTCGTCCGTCGCAAGATCACCCAATCGCTCGTTCGTGACGAAAAATCCGGCGCCTGCTCCAGCCGCCTCGCGCACGCCGCCTCTACCTTGCAGCGAGAATCACGACGAGAATGGGCAGACACAGCAAACCGTGAAGCACGATCGCGCAATACGCCGGCCTTGCATCCGCTCGGGCATCGCCGTTCGCGTGGAGCAACGCACCTATCGCCCAAACGAGCCCACCGAGCGAAACGACGCCGCACAGGGCCACGACCGCCAGCGCCGCGCCGATCGCGCCGAATCCCGACGAACCGGCAAAGCTCCCCGAATCATTCACGATCGACATGCCGGCGATACCGGCGATCACGCACTCGGCCATCGCGAGCATGGCCGGGCTGCTGCCGACCTTGCGGCGCACGGAAATCGTTTCACTCATGGCTTTTCTCTCCAAACGCCATTGATCGCGGTTCAAGCCGACGCATCATTTCTCACGACCGTTGCGAAAGCAACCACCGGAAGAACATGAAGCGCCATGTCGGCCGTTACCGCTTCTTGTCGTTCCAGTTGAACTGAAAACGCGCACGGTTCATTGTCATCATGCTGCGCGCGCGTCCGACACGTCCAGCCATGCCGGCTGCGTCAGCGATTCTACTCAATCGCCCCGCAGCGAGACATGGCCGTGCAACCACGGTCCGCACCAAGAAAAAAGGACACGCCCTCCGTCACCGGGAAAGCGTGTCCTAAAACCAGTGCCAGGGAGTGCGCCGTCAGCGCCGGCACCGGTCAACCTTGCGTCGCGCGAGCCGATCACTCAGCTACCCTGCGCCACTTGCCAGGCCTCGTACAGATCGGGCCCGTCATCACGCGCACGGTGATAAACCAGCTTCATCTCGCGCTCGTGCAGCGGCCGCGCAATCTCCACATACCCGCGCGCGGCCGACAGGTCGTATGGCTCGCCGTCCTCGTTCGAATACGCGTAATACACCTCGCTGACGCCCGCCAGATACATCGCCGACAGGCACATCGAACACGGATACCCGCTCGCGTACATCACCGCGCCGCTCAAATCGGTGCTGCCGAGCGCCTTGCTGGCGGCACGCACGGCCTGCATCTCGGCATGCGCGCTCGGGTCGCACGTCGCCTCCACTTCGTTGACCGAACGCGCGAGCACCTTGCCGTCGCGCACGAGCACGGCGCCGAACGGCCAGGTCTTGCGTTCGCGCACGTTCTCCATCGCGAGACGGATCGAATCGACGAGGTAGGTTTCGGTATGAGACATCGGCTTCTCCATTCAGGTGAGGTCAACTGCCGCGGTACGTCGAGAACGACCACGGCGAGCAGAGCAGCGGCACGTGATAGTGCTGTGCCGGATCGAATACGGTGAAACGGATCGGCACGACGTCGGACAGCGCGCTCGCGTCGTTGAAATGCGTGCCGATCGAGAAACGCAGTTCGAACTGCCCGGCCCGGGCTGCTTCGCTGCTCAACATCGGCGCGTCGGTGCGCCCGTCGGCGTTGCTGACCGTCCGCTTCAGCAGACGCGGCGGCGTCACGCTCAGGTCGTAGAGCTCGATCGGCACGCCGCCGATCGGCTTGCCGGTCGTCAGGTCGAGAACATGGGTGCTGATGCCAGCCATTCGCTTGCTCCAATTCGGGTCGGGGGAATCCGCAAAGAACCTGCCGCTCAGCTGCCGCGGTAGTACGTGTAGTTCCACGGCCCGAACTGCACGGGCAAATGCAGCCGCACCGATGCATCGGTGATGCGGAAGCGGATCGGCACCTCGGACAGGAACGCCGGCGACGGCAACCGCACGCCCTTCGTCCGGAAGTAATCGTCGACACGCATCAGCAGCTCGTAGTCGCCGGCCACGTACGTATCGCCGATCAGCAACGGTGCGTCGGTCCGTCCGCTCCGGTTGAGGACTGCGGTGCGGATCGACACGGATTCGCCCTTCTCGATCCGCGAAAACTCGACGTGCATGCCGGCTGCCGGCGCACCATGGTAGGTATCGAGCAGGTGGATGGTCAGCCGCGGGCTCGCGCCATGCTGCGAAATCGGATCGGCAGCCTGCGCGGGTTGCAAGGCATCGCCCTGCCCCGCCGGCAGCGTCGCGGCCTGTACACGGCCGGCCAGCAGCACGCCGCCGGCCGCGGCCATCGACGCCATCACGAACTGCCGGCGCTCACGCTTGATGATGTCGCTCATGATCAGGACTCCTTCGACTTTCGGGCCTGCACGATGGCGGTCACGACCAGGACGGCGGCCATCAGCTCGATCGCCGCGACGAGGTAGAGGCCCGGCGCGAGACTGCCGGTCGCGCTCTTGACGAGCCCGAGCACGTACGGCGCACCGAAGCCGGCGAGGTTCGATACCGAATTGATCAGCGCGACGCCGATCGCCGCCGCACTGCCCGCCAGATACAGGTTCGGCAATTGCCAGAACACCGGAATCGCGCTCATCGTGCCGGCCAGCGCGATGATCATCGCGGCGATCGTGAACGCAGGCGCGACACCGGGCATCCCGAGCAGCACAGCCATCGCCGCCATCGCCAGTGCGCCGCATCCGGCGGGCACCGCGAAATGCCAGCGCACTTCCTGGTTCCGGTCGGAACGCGCGCCGTTCAGGATCATCCCCGCCGCGCCGAACACGTAAGCCAGCGCGGCGATCCAGCCGATCACCACCGCCGCACCGAAGCCCGAGTCGCGAATGATCGTCGGAATCCAGAACGTCAGCGCGGAGTTCGCGCACAGCAGGCAGAAGAAGATCGCGATCAGCAGCCACACCTTCGGATTACGGAACAGCGTGCGCCAGTCGTGGCCGCGCTCGCCGAGCTCGCGTTTGTCCGCATCCAGCGCGTTGCGCACGACCTGCTGCTCGGCAACGGACAGCCACGTCGCCTGCTCGGGCCGGTCGGTCATGTAGAAGTACGCGACGACGCCCGCCAGCACCGACGGGATGCCCTCGATGACGAACAGCCATTGCCAGCCGTGGAAGCCGTGCGCACCGTCGAGCGACGTCATGATGCTGCCGGCCAGCGGGCCGCCGAGCACGCCGGCGATCGCCGACGCCGACATGAAGGTGCCGAATGCCTTCGCACGCCGCGAACTCGGATACCAGTAGGTGAGGTACAGGATGATGCCCGGGTAGAAGCCGGCTTCGAATGCGCCGAGCAGAAAGCGCAGGATGTAGAACTGCGTCGGCGTCTTGATGAACGACTGCAGGATGCAGATGATCCCCCAGCCGATCGTGATGCGCATGATGGTCTTCTTCGCGCCGATCTTCTGCAGCAACGCGTTCGATGGCACTTCGAAGAAGAAGTAGCCGAGAAAGAAGATGCCGGCGCCGAGCCCGTAGACGGCCTCGCTGAATTTGAGCGTATCGAGCATCTGCAGCTTCGCGAAGCCGATGTTCACGCGGTCCAGCCACGCGAGCACCCACAAAGCGCAGAGAAACGGCAGAAGGCGCCACGACACCTTGCGGTAGACGTGCTCCTCGAGCGTCGGCTCGACCGCCGAATAGACTGACGAATGCTGTTCCGTGACCGACACAGGTGTCTCCTGAAATGACGCGGCCGCGCTGCACCGGCGACGCGAGCGCCCGTCCCGCGGCCATGCCATGCGGCGGATCGGGTCGAGCATCGGCGGCTTGCAAGGCCGTGATCTTGTTGTGAAGCCCGACCATATCGCAGGGCTCCCGCAGCAGACAGGCGCGGGTTGTTATAGGCCCCATAGCAAACCGCGCTGCTGGCCGCCCCGTACCGCTTCGCGGGGCGTCACCCGTCATGCGCGGCGATCGTTTCGCCCGGCTCGGCGCCGCTCCCTGCCATCTCGCCATTGCCGCACGCCCCGTTGACGCCGTTCGGCACTCGACGGCAAAGTGGAGCCGCTCAACGAACCCGAAATCACCATGCGCCACGACGACCCGCTCGACACCTACCTGCTTCGCGTGCTCTGTACGCTGGTCGAGGAACGCAGCGTGTCGCGCACGGCGATCCGGATGAATCAGTCGCAACCCGCGCTCAGCAGCGCGCTGAAACGCTTGCGCAAGCTGTTCGACGATCCGCTGCTCACGCGCGAAAAGAACGAGATGGTGCCCACCGAGCGCGCGCTGCAGCTCGCGCAGGACGCGCGGGTCGCGCTCAACGCGCTCGACAAGATGTTCAGCGCCGACGACGCCTTCGATCCGCAGCGCACCGACCGCACGTTCACGATCGCGATGCCCGACTACCTCGCACCGCCGTTCTTCGCGGACCTGGCGCGGCGGTTCCGCCAGCACGCGCCGAACGCGAAGCTCGTGACGCTGCCGATGGGGACCGACTACGACTACGAGAAAGCGCTCGCGGAAGGACAGGTCGACGTGGTGATCGGCAACTGGCCGACGCCGCCCGAGCATCTGCACATGAACGTGCTGCTGGAGGACGAAATCGTCTGCCTGATGTCGAAGGACAATCCGCTCGCAAAGCCCGGCAGGCTGACCGCCGAAAGCTATATCGACGCGTCGCACCTGGTGCCGCTGCCCTATTCGAGCTCGCAGCGCGGCGTCGTGGAAAGTTCGCTCGCGACGTTGCGCCTGAGCCGCGGCCGGCAGATGTCGTGCCCGTACTTCAGTCTCGCGCCGTACCTCGTCAGCGAGTCCGACCTGATCCTGACCACCGCGCGGCATTTCGCGGCCTACTACACGCGCCGCCTGCCGCTGCTGATCCGCCCCGCGCCGTTCAACTTTCCGCTGATGCGCTTCTACGTGCTGTGGCATCCGAACAAGCATCGCTCGAACGCGCACGCGTGGCTGCGCGGCCTGCTGTCGGACAGCGGCGAGCGGCTGACGTCGATCGCCGGCACCGCGTGACGCGCACCACGCGGCAGGCCTGCAACGGCCGGCATGCGGGGTCGATGCGTCGACTGGTATACGGCCAATAGGTCTTGCCCACTTCTGGTCGGACCGGCGCGATTCCTATACTCGGAACCTCCATTCCCGCTCGAAGGTTCCTGCAGACGATGTCATCGACTCCACTCGACACCACCCACCTCGCCGCGCTCAACGCGATGACGAAGGACCAGTTCGTTCAAGCCCTCGGCGACATCTTCGAGCACTCGCCGGACGTCGCCGAAGCCGCATGGGCAGCGCGCCCGTTCGCGTCGGTCGACGCGCTGCACGACGCGATGATGGCCAGCATCCGCGCGCGCAGCATCGACGCGAGAAAGGCATTCTTCGATCGCCATCCGGAGCTGTCGGCACAGGCGGTCCGCGGCGGCGGGCTGACGCACGCATCGGTCAGCGAACAGACGAGCGCCGGTCTCGACGCGCTGACCGACGACGAGGAAATCCGCCTGCAGCGGATGAACCGCGCGTATCGCGAGCAACACGGTTTCCCGTTCATCATCTGCGTGCGCCACTACACGAAGGCCGGCATCTTCTTCGAACTGGAAAGCCGGGTGGCGCGCGACACCGCCTTCGAACTCGACTACGCGCTGAACCAGATCAAGGCGATCACGCGCCGCCGGCTCGATCAGCGCGTCGCGTGACGCACGCCGTGCCCGGTCGCGGAAACGAGGGCCGAAGCAGCATGCGCGTCGGCCCTCGGGCCATTTGACCCCGGCCCGGAGCGCGCCCGGCCGGGCGAGCGGCGCGCCGGCGGCGACCCGCACAACCTTGCCAGCCCGATCAAACCAGTCCATAATCCGGCTCTTTCCGGTTGGCCGAACGGGAAATCCTTAAGGATCAACGGCTTGACGGCGTATCGCCGCTCCCGTCGCCACGTTCCGCAACCGCGCGCCAGCCGCCTCGTCGAAGGCGGCTTTTTTGTACCGCGCCGGCGCTTCCCGCGCGCCCGATGCCCTCGCCCGAACCGAGCCTTTCTCTGTACCGATGATGCACGACGATCCGAACGAAGCCGGCCTGCCGCCGCACGACGACGCCATTCCCGACGAAGCCGACCAAGCCGCCGAAGGCGCCGACGAAGTCAACCCGCTGCACCGCCGCCGCATCCGCAGCTTCGTGACGCGCGCCGGCCGCGTGTCGACCGGCCAGCGCCGTGCGCTCGACGAATTCGGCCCGCGCTTCGTGGTCCCGTATGCGCCGGAGCTGCCCGACTGGGACGCGATCTTCGGCCGCAGCGCACCGCGTATCCTCGAGATCGGTTTCGGGATGGGCGCGTCGACCGCGGAAATCGCCGCGCACCGCCCGGGCGACGACTTCCTCGGCGTCGAGGTGCACGAGCCGGGCGTCGGCGCGCTGCTGAAGCTGATCGGCGAGCAGGATCTGTCGAACATCCGCATCATCCAGCACGACGCGGTCGAGGTGCTCGAGCACATGCTCGCGCCGGAAAGCCTCGACGGCGTGCACATCTTCTTCCCCGATCCGTGGCACAAGGCGCGTCACCACAAGCGCCGGCTGATCCAGCCGCCGCTCGTCGCGCATCTCGCATCGCGCCTGAAACCCGGCGCTTACCTGCACTGCGCGACCGACTGGCAGAATTACGCGGAGCAGATGCTCGACGTGCTCGGCGCGGAACCGACGCTCGAAAACACCGCCGCCGATTACGCACCGCGCCCCGACTACCGCCCGGTGACGAAATTCGAACGGCGCGGGCTGCGGCTCGGCCACGGCGTGTGGGACTTGGTGTTCCGCAAGCGCGCAGGCTGAGCGGGTTCGCCCCACGCAAAATGAAAAAGCCCGACCGGCATCTCTCGCCGGTCGGGCTTTTTCATGGGCCCGCGCATCGGCCCATGCTCGGCATCACGCCCAGTTCAACCACCCGCTGTAACCCACCAGCAGCACGAACAGCCCGAACGCGATCCGGTACCACGCAAATACCGTGAAGTCGTGCGTCGCGACGTAGCGCAGCAGCCAGCGCACGCACACGAACGCGCTGACGAACGCGGCGACGAGCCCGAGCGCGAACAGCCCGAGCGAATCGACGGTGAACGCCTGCCAGTCCTTGACGGTTTCGTACAGCGTCGCCCCGAAGATGATCGGGATCGCGAGGAAGAACGAGAATTCGGTGGCCACCCGGCGGTCGAGACCGAACAGCATCCCGCCGATGATCGTCGAGCCCGAGCGCGACATGCCGGGCACCAGCGCGAAGCACTGCGCGATCCCGACCTTGAACGCGTCGAGCGGCGTCAGCGCATCGACCGACAGCACGCGCGGTGGCTCGCTGCGTTCGCGCTGCCGCGCCTCGGCCCACAGGATGATCGCACCGCCCACGACGAGCGCGAACGCGACGGGCACCGGCGAGAACAGCACGGCCTTGATCTTCTTCTCGAACAGGAGGCCGAGGGCGATCGCGGGAATCGTCGCGATCACGACGTTCAGCGTGAAGCGCTGCGCATCCGGCCGGCTCGGCAGCCCCGACACGACGGATACGATCCGCTGCCGGTATTCCCAGCAGACCGCGAGGATCGCGCCGAACTGGATCACGACGTCGAACGTCTTCGCGTGCGAATCGTTGAAATTCAGGAAGCTGCCCGCGACGATCAGGTGACCGGTGCTCGACACCGGCAGGAATTCCGTCAGCCCCTCGACGACGCCGAGGATCAATGCCTTGCAGATCAGGATCCAGTCCATCCGTGGCCCAACTCCGAAATGGTCGAAAGAAAAGGCCACTCTTGCGCGCGCGGCCCGCCCGGCCGTGCGCGCGCCGTCGTCACTTTTCGACGATCGCCACGCGTATGCCGTTTGTAAGAATCGTAATTGTACCGGGTTCGTAGTTCACCCCGGCAAATTGCAGCTGTTCGGGCTTGAACGTGTAGATCGGATAGTTGGTCAGCAGCTGCGTCGCCAGCAGGCCGGCGGCCGCGCCGACCTGCTGCGCGTACATCTGCGCATCGCCGTCGAGCACGAGGCTGTCGACGGCCGGCGCCTTCAGCACGACCGAGCGGCTCGGCGCGTCGTACGCGAGCTGGCCCGACACGGTGAACTTGCCGCTCACGGGCCCGCGCAGGAACGGGCTCGCGAAATGGGCGTCGAGCTGCACGGCGACGCGGTTCTGGTCGGGCAGCAGGTTGACGGCCGGGTTCGCGAGCGACACGTCGACCACCTGCGCGACCGTCTTCTGGTAAGGAAACTTGCGCGCGACGGCCTTCTGCACGTCGCCGCGCGAGAACGTGTAGTGATCGGGAATGAACGGGAACGTCGACGCGCAGGCGGCAAGCGATACGCACACGCCGACGGCGCCGATGGCGGCAGCGAGAAAACGGCGCCGGCCGGGCGCGCGAGCAACGGTCATGCTGAACCCTCTCCTGGATGCGCCGGCCGCGTCGCGGCCTCGAGGCGCGTGAGCCACGCGAGCGCGTCGTCGCGCGACGCGCCGCACATGTCGGCGGACGGCTGCAGCCCGGAACAGCACGCGGGGCGCTCGGGCCGGCCGAAGATCATGCAGCGCAGGTCGTCGCCGAGCTGCACGCAGCGCACGCCGGCCGGCTTGCCGTCGGGCATGCCCGGAATCGGGCTGGAAATCGACGGCGCGATGCAGCACGCGCCGCAGCCCTCGCGGCACGCATGCGGCGGCGGAACTTCGGCGGGTGCCGGACGGACAGGCATTTCGACGGACACTCGGCTCTCTCGACGAACAACGAAAAACGGTGCGGCAACCGGACGCGGCGTCCGGCAGCCCCACCCCGCATTGTGCCATCGCCCGCTGCGACGTTATTACACAATGCAGCCCGATCGCGCGTTCATATACTCGGAAGCATCCCAAAAAGCGCGAGACCGCCATGCGTTCTGGTTCTGCCGACACGATGTTCCGTCCCGATTTACTCGCGAAATACGGCGCGAACGGGCCGCGCTATACGTCGTACCCCACCGCGCTGCAGTTCCGCGACGATTTCGACCCGGCCGACTACGGTCGCGCGGCGCGCGACCCCGGCGCATCGTCGAGCGACCTGTCGCTGTACTTCCACATCCCGTTCTGCAACACCGCGTGCTTCTACTGCGGCTGCAACAAGATCGCGACCAACAACCGCCGCCGCGCGCGCCCGTATCTCGACCAGCTCAAGCGCGAAATGGCGCTGCAGGCCGCGCTGTTCGATCCGTCCCGCCCCGTCACGCAACTGCACTGGGGCGGCGGCACGCCGACCTTCCTGTCCGACGACGAAACGGCCGAGCTGATGGCGGCCACGCGCGAGCATTTCTCGCTCGCGCCGGATACCGACGCCGAGTTCTCGATCGAGATCGACCCGCGCACGGTCACGCCGGCCACGCTCGTGCACCTGCGCACGATCGGCTTCAACCGGTTGAGCCTCGGCGTGCAGGATTTCGACCCGGTCGTGCAGCAGGCGATCAACCGCATCCAGCCGCTCGCGATGACCGCCGACCTGCTCGGCGCCGCGCGCGCGACGGGCTTTCATTCGGTCAGCGTCGACCTGATCTACGGGCTGCCGCACCAGACGGTCGCGGTGTTCGCGCGCACGCTCGAGACGATCATCGAACGCGCGCCCGATCGCCTGTCGGTGTTCGGCTACGCGCACATGCCGCACCTGTTCAAGATGCAGCGGCAGATCGACGATGCGACGCTGCCGCCGCCCGAAACACGCATCGCGCTGCTCGGCCTCGCGATCGACATGCTGACGTCGGCCGGCTACGTATACATCGGGATGGACCACTTCGCGCGGCCGTCCGACGAGCTGGTGCGCGCGCAGCGCAACGGCACGCTGCAGCGCAATTTTCAGGGCTACAGCACGCGTGCGGATACCGACCTGATCGGCTTCGGCGTGTCGTCGATCGGCAAGGTCGGCGACGTCTACGCGCAGAACGCGAAGGACCTGCCCGCGTACGGCGCCGCGCTCGACGCGGGCCGGCTGCCGATCGCGCGCGGCGTGCGGCTCACGCCGGACGACCGGCTGCGCCGCGACGTGATCACGCAACTGATGTGCAACCTGGAACTGCCGTTCTCGCATGTGGAAGCCGCGCACGGTATCCGCTTCGCCGATCATTTCGCACGCGAGCTCGACGCGCTGCGCCCGTTCGAGCGCGACGGGCTGCTGACGATCGCGTGCGACCGCCTGACGATCCACCCGGCCGGCCGGATGGTCGTACGCAACATCGCGATGGCGTTCGATGCATACCTCGGCCAGACGCCGCGGCAGCGCTACTCGCGCACGGTTTAGGGCCGGTTCGCGCCGGCCACGGGCGGGCCGCCGGCCGCAAGCAGGCGGCCGGTTTGATACAGTGTGAGGCTTACACCCGCTTCGCCAGCCCCCAAGATGCGCACCACCAAAGCGACCCACGCGGTCGAACGCCTGAAGACCCGCTCCGGCAACCCGCAATTCGCGGCCGTCGCGATGGCGGGCGGCCTGTTCTATCTCGTCGACCGCTCGGGCGGCACCGCCGAGAAGCGCTGCGAGCCGCTGCCGCTCGACGAATTCGTCAAGTTCGTCGACGAATTCGGCCCCAAAAAACCGCGCAAGGCGAGCAAGCTCGACCTCGCGTTCGAGGCGCAGATCAAGAAGAGCAAGGGGTAAAGGTCTGTTGCAGGCCGCCTGAAGGCTTCGCGGCCGTGCCCTTTGGTACAATCACGAAGTTTCTCTATCCCCGCTGATGGCCGACCTGGCTGCGTGACCACACCATGAATATCGAAAACGCGCGTTTCAACATGATCGAACAGCAGATCCGTCCGTGGGACGTGCTGGATCTGGATGTCCTGGGCCTGCTGTCGATCGTCAAGCGTGAAAACTACGTTCCGGCCCAATACCGCGATCTCGCATTCGCCGATCTCGAACTGCCGCTGCCCGGCGGCGCCAGCAAGATGCTGTTCCCGCGCGTCGAAGCGCGCGTGCTGCAGGAGCTGGGCGTCAAGAAGCACGAGAACGTGCTGGTGATCGGCGCGGGCTCGGGTTACCTCGTCGCGCTGTTCGCGCATCGCGCGCAGCACGTGACGGCCGTCGAGATCGATCCGGCGATCGCGAAATTCGCGGAAGACAACCTGCGCAACGACGGCGTGACCAACGCCGAAGTCGTGCTCGGCGACGGTTCGCGCGGCTGGGCCGCGAAGGCGCCGTACGACGTGATCTGCGTCGCGGGCGGCCTGCCCGTCGTGCCGCAGGAAATGCTCGAACAGCTCAAGGTCGGCGGCCGCCTGTCGGCGTTCGTCGGCGGCCGTCCGGTGATGAAGGCGCAGATCATCACGCGCATCGACGACAAGCAGTACCGCGTGGCCGACGTGTTCGAAACGTACATCGACCATCTCGTCAACGCGATCGAGCCGTCGCGCTTCAAGTTCTGAGCGGCGGAGCCTCCATGCAGATCCTGACGCCCGCGATGCTCGCGGAATGGCTCGGCGACACGGCGCGCCCCGCGCCGGTCGTGCTCGACGTGCGCGAGCCGTGGGAAATCGCGACCGCGCAGATCGCCGGCAGCGTGTCGATTCCGATGCAGCAGATTCCCGCGCGCAGCGAAGAGCTCGACGACGAAGCGGAAATCGTCTGCGTGTGCCATCACGGGATGCGCAGCGCGCAAGTCGCGATGTTCCTCGAATCGCGCGGCTTCACCAAGCTGTACAACCTGCAAGGCGGGATCGACGCGTGGTCGCGCGACGTCGATCCGTCCGTGCCGCGCTACTGACCGATCCTTCCGGCCGCGCATCACGCGCCGCCGCGCCGCCCGGCCCCCGCCGCCGGCCGCACCGATCCGCCGAACGGGCGCGCATTGCGCGCCCGTTTCTCTTTTCCGCGCGCCGTTCCGTCGTTTCCCGCGCCGCGGCACCGCCGTGCACCATTTGCGCCCGCGCGTCTGCACCGCAACGGACCGCGCATGCTGCACCACGCGTCATCCGCACCGCCCCGATGCCCGCCGATGCCCCGCGCAGGCACGCCGGACGTGCATCCGCGCGACTGGCACATGCCTTGCGTTACACGATGGCCAGCGCCGCCACGGCGCACGCACATCCAACACGACAAGGGGATCCCGATGAAACGTCGCAGTCTGTTGAAGTTCGGTTCGATGGCCGGCGCGCTCGCGCTGGCGGGCAAGAGCCCGTTCGCGCACGCGGCCGATGCGGGCACCGGCCCGATCAAGGTCGGCATCCTGCATTCGCTGTCGGGCACGATGGCGATCTCGGAGACGTCGCTGAAGGACACCGCGCTGATGACGATCGCCGACATCAACAAGAGCGGCGGCGTGATGGGCCGCAAGCTCGAACCGGTGGTGGTCGACCCGGCGTCGAACTGGCCGCTGTTCGCCGAAAAGGCGCGCCAGCTGCTCACGCAGGACAAGGTCGCGTGCGTGTTCGGCTGCTGGACGTCGGTGTCGCGCAAGTCGGTGCTGCCGGTATTCGAGGAGCTGAACGGGCTGCTCTACTACCCGGTGCAGTATGAAGGCGAGGAAATGTCGCGCAACGTGTTCTACACGGGCGCCGCGCCGAACCAGCAGGCGATTCCCGCCGTCGAGTACCTGATGAGCGCGGAAGGCGGCGGCGCGAAGCGCTTCTTCCTGCTCGGCACCGACTACGTGTATCCGCGCACGACCAACAAGATCCTGCGTGCGTTCCTGAAATCGAAGGGCGTGAAGGACGCCGACATTCAGGAGGTCTACACGCCGTTCGGCCACAGCGATTACCAGACCATCGTCGCGAACATCAAGACCTTCGCGCAGGGCGGCAAGACGACCGTGGTCTCGACGATCAACGGCGACTCGAACGTGCCGTTCTACAAGGAACTCGGCAACCAGGGGATCAAGGCGACCGACGTGCCGGTGGTCGCGTTCTCGGTCGGCGAGGAAGAGCTGCGCGGGATCGATACGAAGCCGCTGGTCGGCCACCTCGCCGCGTGGAACTACTTCATGTCGGTGAAGAACCCGACCAACACGAAATTCAAGGACCAGTTCGCCGCGTGGGTCAAGGCAAACAACCTGCCGGGCGGCGCGAAGCGCGTGACCAACGATCCGATGGAAGCGACCTACGTCGGCATCCACATGTGGAAGCAGGCCGTCGAGAAGGCGAAGAGCACCAACGTCGACAAGGTGCGCGTCGCGATGATCGGCCAGACGGTCGCCGCGCCGTCGGGCTTCACGCTCGCGATGGACGGCAACCATCACCTGCACAAGCCGGTGATGATTGGCGAGATCCGTGGCGACGGGCAGTTCAACGTCGTGTGGAAGACGAAGACGGCCGTGCGCGCGCAACCGTGGAGCCCGTTCATCGCGGGCAACCAGGGCAAGCCGGACGTCGTCAGCTCGATTCCGGCGTTCCTGCGCCGGCAGCGCGCCGCGCTGGCCTGACGTCGAGCGGCGCGTCGCGCTTCGTGTGCGACGTGCCGCCCGCCCGCTGCCGATGCGCCGGCCACGCTTGCCGTGACGGACCGTCGGCAACGGCGCAGCGCCGCCCCACTCCGCTTCCCACGCCCGACAGGATTTCCCGATGCCAACACGCTTTCGCCGAGCCGCCCGCGCGATCGCGGCATGCGCCGCCCTCGCGGGCCTGCTGCCGCACGCCGCGTTCGCGCTGACGGCGGCCGATACCGCCGCGCTCGCCGGCGACGACTTCGACGCGAAGACGGCCGCGATCGAACGGCTCGCCGCCGACCCCGATCCGCGCGCCGTTGCGGTGCTCAATGCGCTGTCGAGCGGCGATGCGCTCGCGACCGGCGACGGCCGCCTGCTGATCCAGGCCGGTGACTCCGCGCACGACGCGCTCACGCAGGCCGCGACGCCGTCCGGCGACGCGCAGCCGGTGATGCTGAACAACCTGCTGCGCACGAAGATCGCCGGCGCGCTGTCGGGTCTCGCGCTCGCGTCGCCGGACGTGGCCGCGCGCCGCGACGCGATCGACGCGCTGCTGAAGTCGCCCGACCCGGCGCTCAAGCCGATGATCGATCGCGCCCGCGCAAAGGAAACCGATCCGGCGCTGAAACGCCGCCTCGATGCGCTGTGGGCGATCGCCGCGCTGCACGATCCCGATCCGGCGAAGCGCCTCGAAGCCGTGCAGGTGGTGGCCGCGCGCAGCGATCTCGACATGATCGAACAACTGCGCCCGCTCGTCGCGAAAAACGCGGACGGCAGCTACGCGGAGCCCGACGCGCGCGTGCGCGACGCCGCGCAACACGGGCTCGATACGTTGCACGCGCTGCAGCGCCGCGGTGAAATCGTCGGCACGGTGTTCGCCGGCCTGTCGCTCGGCAGCGTGCTGCTGCTCGCCGCGCTCGGCCTCGCGATCACGTACGGGCTGATCGGCGTGATCAACATGGCGCACGGCGAATTCCTGATGATCGGTGCGTACGCAACCTATGTCGTGCAGACGCTGGTCCAGCGCTACGCGCCCGGCGCATTCGACTGGTATCCGCTCGTCGCCGTGCCGGTGTCGTTCGCTGTGGCCGCGCTCGTCGGCATCGTGCTCGAACGGCTCGTGCTGCGGCACCTGTACGGCCGCCCGCTCGAAACGCTGCTCGCGACCTTCGGCGTGAGCCTGATCCTGATCCAGGCGACGCGCATGCTGTTCGGCGCGCAGAACGTGCAGGTCGTGAACCCGTCGTGGATGAGTGGCGGCGTGACGGTGATGCAGAACCTGATCCTGCCGTACAACCGGCTCGCGATCCTCGCGTTCGCGCTCGCGGTGGTGGTCGTCGCGTGGGCCGTGCTGACGAAGACGCGGCTCGGCCTGTTCGTGCGCGCGGTCACGCAGAACCGCCGGATGGCCGCCTGCGTCGGCGTGAAGACCGCGCGGGTCGACGCGTATGCGTTCGCGTTCGGCGCGGGCATCGCCGGCCTCGGCGGCTGCGCGCTGTCGCAGATCGGCAACGTGGGCCCCGATCTCGGCCAGAACTACATCATCGACTCGTTCATGGCCGTCGTGCTCGGCGGTGTCGGGCAGATCGCCGGCACCGTGCTCGGCGGCTTCGGGCTCGGCCTCGCGAGCAAGGCGATCGAACCGTTCTGGGGTGCCGTGCTCGCGAAGATCGCGGTGCTCGTGATGATCGTGCTGTTCATCCAGAAACGCCCGCAGGGCATGTTCGCCCCGAAGGGCCGCAGCGCGGAGGCTTGACGTGACTTCATTCACCGATTCGATATCGAACCCGGTCGCCGGCACGTCGAAGCCCGCTGCCGCCGGACGCGCGGCGGACGACTTCGCGCTCGGCCTGCCGCCCCGCCCCGCGCTGCTGTCGCGCCGCGCATGGCTCGCGCTCGTCGCGCTGTGCGTGGCGATCGGCATCGGCGTGCCGCTCGCCGCACTCGTCGCGCCCGAAGCCAGCGCGTTCCACCTGTCCGCGTACGCGATGACGCTCGCGGGCAAGCTGATGTGCTACGCGATCGCCGCGCTCGCGCTCGACCTCGTGTGGGGCTACTGCGGCATCCTGAGCCTCGGCCACGGCCTGTTCTTCGCGCTCGGCGGCTATGCGATCGGCATGTACCTGATGCGCGAGATCGGCCGCGACGGCAAGTACGGCAGCGACCTCCCCGACTTCATGGTGTTCCTCGACTGGCACCAGTTGCCGTGGTACTGGAGCGGCACGCAGCATCTCGCGTGGGCGCTCGCGCTGGTCGTGCTCGTGCCGGCCGTGCTCGCGTGGGTGTTCGGCTTCTTCACGTTCCGCTCGCGCGTGAAGGGCGTGTACCTGTCGATCATCACGCAGGCGCTGACGTTCGCCGCGATGCTGCTGTTCTATCGCAACGAGACGGGCTTCGGCGGCAACAACGGCTTCACCGACTTCAAGCGCATCGCCGGCTTCGCGATCACGTCGCCGGGCACGCGCACGGTGCTGTTGCTGCTGACGTTCGCGACCCTCGTGCTCGCGTTCATCGCCGCGCGCGCGATCGTCACGAGCAAGCTCGGGCGCGTGGTGACCGCGGTGCGCGACGGCGAGACGCGGCTGATGTTCCTCGGCTACAGCCCGCTCGCGTACAAGCTGTTCGTGTGGACCGTGTCGGCCGTGCTGTGCGGCATCGCCGGCGCGCTGTACGTGCCGCAGGTCGGCATCATCAATCCCGGCGAGATGTCGCCCAGCAACTCGATCGAAATGGCGATCTGGGTCGCGGTGGGCGGACGCGGCACGCTGATCGGGCCGATCGTCGGCGCGTTCGCGGTAAACGGCGCGAAGAGCGTCTTCACCGCGTACTTCGCCGAATACTGGCTGTTCTTCCTCGGTCTGATCTTCGTGCTCGTGCCGCTCTTGCTGCCGCGCGGGATCATGGGCCTCGTCGAAACCGTGCTCGCGAAGGGGAAACGCGCATGAATGGAACGGCGCTCTACCAGTTCACGCCGCCCCCCGAGGACGAGCTGACCGTCAGCGGCAGCGCGTCGATGGGGCGCGTCGTGCCGCCCGGCATCGATACGTCGCACGGCACGATTCTCTATCTCGAGGACATCGAGGTGAGCTTCGACGGGTTTCGCGCGCTGAAGAAGCTGTCGCTGTCGATCGACGCGGGCGAGCTGCGCTGCGTGATCGGCCCGAACGGCGCGGGCAAGACGACGATGATGGACGTCATCACCGGCAAGACGCGGCCCGATGCGGGCAAGGTGTTTCTGGGCCAGACGATCGACCTCGCGCGGATGAACGAACCCGAGATCGCGCGGGCGGGCATCGGCCGCAAGTTCCAGAAGCCGACCGTGTTCGAACAGCATCCGGTATGGGAAAACCTCGAACTCGCAATGCAGACCGACAAGGGCTGGCTCGCGTCGCTGCGCGCGCGGCTCGACCGCACCGCGCAGGCGAAGATCGAGGAGACGCTCGCACTGATCGGCCTCGAAAGCCATGCGTATCGCGCGGCCGGCGAACTGTCGCACGGCCAGAAGCAGCGGCTCGAAATCGGCATGCTGCTGATGCAGCGCCCCGCGCTGCTGCTGCTCGACGAACCGGCGGCCGGGATGACCGACCACGAGACGATGGAACTCGCCGAGCTGCTGAACACGCTGCACGGCACCTGCTCGATGATGGTCGTCGAGCACGACATGGAATTCGTCGCGGCGCTCGCGGGCGACACGGGACGCGTGACGGTGATGGCCGAAGGCGCGGTGCTCGCGCACGGCACGCTCGACCAAGTCAAGCGCGACGACGCGGTGATCGAGTCTTACCTCGGACGATGATGCGATGCTGAAAATCGAAGCGCTGAACCAGTACTACGGCGGCAGCCATATCCTGCGCAACGTGAACCTCGTCGCCGACGACGGCAAGCTCACCGTGCTGCTCGGCCGCAACGGCGTCGGCAAGAGCACGCTGCTGCGCTGCCTGATGGGCGTCGTCGCCGCGAAAAGCGGCAGCGTGTCGTGGTGCGGCACCGCGCTCGGCGCACTGCCGCCGTATGCGCGCGTCGCGGCGGGGCTCGCGTACGTGCCGCAGGGCCGCGACATCTTTCCGCGGCTCACCGTCGAGGAAAACCTGCTCGTCGGCGCGGCGAGCCGCAAGGCGCCGTCGAAAGTGCCCGATCGCATCTACGACCTGTTCCCGGTGCTCAAGGACATGCGCGCACGGCGCGGCGGCGACCTGTCGGGCGGTCAGCAGCAGCAGCTCGCGATCGGCCGCGCGCTGATGAGCGAGCCGCAGTTGCTGATCCTCGACGAGCCGACCGAAGGCATCCAGCCGTCGATCATCCAGGACATCGGCCGCACGCTGCGCCAGCTCGTCGACGAATCGCGGATGACCGTGCTGCTCGTCGAACAGTATTACGATTTCGCGCAATCGATCGCCGATCGCTACTGGGTGATGAGCCGTGGCGAGATCGTCGCGGGCGGGGAGGCACAGGACATGGAGACGAACGGCGTGCGGGAGCTGATCGCGGTGTAGTGAAGGCTTAGACGAATGTCGAGAGACGATAACGATTTCATTAAAATAGGCCATTTCAACAACCGCTGAAGCTTCGGATTCCAGTGAAAACTTGACCGATTTCACTGAAATGCTATTCTTCAGCGAATGTTGAAATCCATCCAATCAATGAACAGGATCGAAATCCAGGCGCGCAGCGTGCTGGAACAGGTGCTGTCGCGTGTGCCGATCGTCGTCATCGACAACATCCGCTCGGACCTGCCGACGAGCAGTCGCCCGGTCGATCTCGTCGCCCACGTCCGGGCGGACGGTACGCCCTATCAGCTGCTCTGTGAAATATTACCGAACGGACAACCCCGCTACGTCAACAACGCACTGCTGCAAATCCGTGAACATGCGGCATACGGCGCACCAGACGCAGTGCCGATCCTCATCGCCCCTTATTTTTCACCAGGTACGCGTGCGCTGTGCCAGCAATATCAGGTCGGGTACCTGGACATGGAAGGAAACGCGCAGATCGCCTTTGGCGGCGTGTTCATCGAGCGTCAGATGACCGAACGCCCCGTCATCGAACGTCGTGAACTCAAATCCCTTTTCAAGCCAAAGGCGGCACAGATACTTCGGGCGATGCTGCGCGACCCGCACCGTGCCTGGAAAGTCGTGGAACTGGCCGATGTCACCGGTGTGAGCATCGGGCAAGTCAGCAACGTGCGCACGGCCCTGATCAATCGAGAATGGGCTGCGACGACGCGTGATGGAATCTATCTGTCGCGACCTGATGCCGTGATCGATGCATGGCGCGACAGCTACGAAGCGCCGGCAGGCGAGCGTCACGCACTCTACACGACACTGCATGGTGCCGCACTCGAAAATGACGCGCGCGAAACGCTCGGTATGGTCAACAAGGAAATACCTGGTGCAGCAGCGTTTGCATCGTTCTCAGCCGCAAACTGGATCGCGCCCTACGCTCGCTCGTCCATCCAGTACTTCTATGCAACGCAGGCCGGCCTCGGCCGGCTGACGGCCGCGCTGAAACTAAAGCCCGTGCCGCGCGGCGAAAACGTCGTCATCACGCTCGTCAAGGATGAAGGGCTGCTTGCTGACACGATCGAGCCGGCTACCGGCGCCATTTGCACAAGCCCCGTTCAGACCTATCTCGACCTTACCCTCACTGGCGAGCGTGGCGAAGAAGCCGCCCACCATTTACGTGAAGCGACGATGACATGGCCGCAATGACCCCGCAGGAGCCGCAATCTGCGGCGCATTATGATGATCGAACGACTGCCGCGGTCAAATCCGTGCTGATCGAAATCGGTCAGATTCTTGGCAGTTTCAAAGGGAAATTTGCGGTGATTGGCGGAGCCGTGCCCTGGCTGCTGCTCGATAACGATGAAATGCATCACGTGGGCACGATCGACATTGATCTGAGTCTGGATGCGGAAGCACTCGCGGACACCGCGTATGTCGCCCTAATCGACGCGCTGATGGGCAACGGCTACGAGCAACGCGAAACGCTGCGGCGCTTTCAGCTTGTACGGAACGTGACAACAACTGACGGTGGTCCGTCGATCGACGTCATCGTCGATTTTCTGATGCCTCGACATGCCGAAATCGAAAAGCGCATTCCACCGCTGCTCGGCAACTTCGCGGTCCAACGCGCAGACGGTGCAGATCTCGCGACTCGTTTCTACCAGATGACGGCAATCTCGGGGCCAATGCCGAACGGCGGCATGAATACGGTCGAAGTTGCCGTTTGCTCGATTCCGGCGCTGCTTGCGATGAAAGGCTATGCACTGAATGGTCGACTCAAGCAGAAGGACGCGTACGACGTATATTTCTGCATTCGAAACTACACCAACGGCATCGACGGCCTTGCGCAGGCCTGCCGTCCGTTGCTCGATTTCGACAGCGGCGCCACCGGATTCCGCTACATTGCGGAAAAGTTCGACACGCCAGATGGCTTCGGCCCTACTTCAGTGCGACGCTTCGTCGAGGACACACGCATACTCGGAGATCGAACGCCGGACCAATGGCAGCAGGATGCGTTCGGACAAGTCGACGCACTGCTGCATGAGCTCGGGTTGCGACGGTAACCGGAGACAACATGCAACCGCTCACGGACCCATCTCAACGCTATTCGAATGCGCAGCAGTAGCGCGCGCCTTGGTTAATGTTCTTGTAGCATCCCTGCTCGAGCCCCCCACGTTCAAAGATGTCCGCCCCTGACTCCCACGCCCCGCTGTCCCGCCCCGCCGTCGCCAAGTCGTGGCGCGGCCGCCTCGAACTCGGCTTCGAGCGGCACGGTGCGCGCACGACGCTCGCGCACCGGCTACACGACGGCCCGCTGCGCGTGCAGCGGCCACTGTACCCGGAAGGCGACGCGATCTGCCACGCGGTGATCGTGCATCCGCCGGGCGGCGTCGCGGGCGGCGACCAGCTCGACATCGACATCGCGCTCGGCGACGGCACGCACGCGGTGCTGACGACGCCCGGTGCGACCAAGTGGTACAAGTCGAACGGTCTCGACGCGACGCAGCGTATCGGCATCGCGGTCGGCGCGCATGCGAAGCTCGACTGGCTACCGCAGAACAACCTGTTCTTCGACGCGGCGCACGCGGCGCTCGACTTCACGGTGACGCTCGGCGCAGGCGCGAGCGCGATCGGCTGGGACGCGACGCAGCTCGGCCGGCAGGCGGCCGGCGAAACCTGGTCGGCGGGACGCATCGCGTCGACCTCGGCGCTCGTCGATGCCGACGGCCGGCCGCTGTGGACCGAGCGCGCGCTGCTCGACGCGCGCGACCCGCTGCGCGGCGCGCTGCAGGGCCTCGCCGGTTTTCCCGTCTACGGCACGCTGTGGGCCGCCGGCGCCGCGTGCGACGCCACGCTCGCCGAAGCGCTTGCCGCGCGCATGCCGTTCGACGACACACTGCGCGCGGGCGCCACCTGCGTGACGCCCGGCGTCGTGCTCGTGCGTGCGCTCGCGACGTCGATGGAAGCGCTGCAGCGCCACTTCGCCGACTGCTGGCTGCAGTTGCGGCCGATCGTTCACGGCGTCGATGCGCGGCCGCTGCGTCTCTGGCAAACCTGAACGCGCGCATCACGCACCGTTTCGGCGCAGCGCGCGACACGCGCCGCACCCTCTCCATGCATCGCGCACCACGAACGCGCATCGCACTGCATGCGATGCACATGGCACGCACCTTGCTCCTTACATAAGCGATACACGACGCACGCAAAACAGCGCGGTGCTACGATGAACCGCGCGCCCGCCCGTTGCGTGCGCACCGATAAAAATTACGTTTTCCTGAACGTCTGCCTTCATGAAACTGACTCCCCGCGAAAAGGACAAGCTGCTGATCTTCACGGCGGCGCTGCTCGCCGAACGCCGCCGTGCGCGCGGCCTGAAGCTCAACTATCCGGAGGCGGTCGCCTTCATCACCGCGGCGCTGATGGAAGCCGCGCGCGACGGCAGGACGGTGGCCGAGGTGATGCACTACGGCACGACGCTGCTCACGCGCGACGACGTGATGGACGGCGTGCCGGAAATGATTCCCGACATTCAGGTCGAAGCGACCTTCCCCGACGGCACGAAGCTCGTGACCGTCCACCACCCGATTCCGTGAGGCCCCGCATGATCCCCGGCGAAATCCTCACCGACGACGGCGAACACGAACTGAATGCGGGCCGTGCGACGCGCTCGCTCGTCGTCGCGAACACCGGCGATCGCCCGGTGCAGGTCGGCTCGCACTATCACTTCTTCGAAGTCAACGACGCGCTGTCGTTCGACCGCGCGGCCGCGCGCGGCTTCCGGCTCAACATCGCGGCCGGCACGGCCGTGCGCTTCGAGCCCGGCCAGACGCGCACCGTCGAGCTCGTCGCGCTCGCGGGCGAGCGCGCCGTCTACGGTTTTCAGGGCAAGGTGATGGGGCCGCTGTAAGCCGCGCCCCGCTCTTCAGGAACAGCAACATGACACTACGCTTGAGCCGCCGCGCGTACGCGGAAATGTTCGGGCCGACGACGGGCGACCGCGTCCGGCTCGCCGATACCGAACTGCTGATCGAGATCGAACGCGACTTCACCACGTACGGCGAGGAAGTGAAATTCGGCGGCGGAAAAGTGATCCGCGACGGGATGGGCCAGTCGCAGCGCGTGGCCGCCGACGTGCCCGACACCGTCATCACGAACGCGGTGATCCTCGATCACTGGGGCATCGTGAAGGCCGACATCGCGATCAAGCACGGCCGCATCGCCGCGATCGGCAAGGCCGGCAACCCCGACATCCAGCCGGGCGTGACGATCGCGATCGGCGCCGCGACCGAAGTCATCGCCGGCGAAGGGCTGATCGTGACCGCGGGCGGCATCGACACGCACATCCACTTCATCAGCCCGCAGCAGATCGACGAGGCGCTCGCGTCGGGCGTCACGACGATGCTCGGCGGCGGCACGGGGCCGGCCACCGGCACCAACGCGACGACCTGCACGCCGGGCCCGTGGCACATGGAGCGGATGCTGCAGGCCGCCGACGGCTGGCCGATCAATCTCGGCTTTCTGGGCAAGGGCAACGCGAGCCTGCCGCAGCCGCTCGTCGAGCAGATCGCGGCCGGCGCGATCGGTTTGAAACTGCACGAGGACTGGGGCACGACGCCCGCCGCGATCGACAACTGCCTGTCGGTGGCCGACGACACCGACACGCAGGTCGCGATCCACACCGACACGCTGAACGAGGCCGGGTTCGTCGAATCGACGGTCGCCGCGTTCAAGGGCCGCACGATCCACACGTACCACACCGAAGGTGCGGGCGGCGGCCATGCGCCCGACATCCTGAAGGTGTGCGGCGAGATGAACGTGCTGCCGTCGTCGACCAATCCGACGCGCCCGTACACGATCAACACGCTCGACGAGCATCTCGACATGCTGATGGTGTGCCATCACCTCGATCCGTCGATCGCCGAGGATCTCGCGTTCGCCGAATCGCGCATTCGTCGCGAGACGATCGCGGCCGAGGACATCCTGCACGATCTCGGCGCGCTGTCGATGCTGTCGTCCGATTCGCAGGCGATGGGCCGCGTCGGCGAAGTGATCATCCGCACCTGGCAGACCGCGCACAAGATGAAGGTGCAGCGCGGCGCGCTGCCGGAGGACACCGCGCGCAACGACAACTTCCGCGCGAAGCGCTACGTCGCGAAGTACACGATCAATCCGGCGCTCACGCACGGCATCGCGCATGAAGTCGGCTCGATCGAGCCCGGCAAGTGGGCCGACCTCGTGCTGTGGGAGCCTGCGTTCTTCGGGATCAAGCCGTCGATGATCCTCAAGGGCGGCATGATCGCGCTCGCGCAGATGGGCGACCCGAACGCGTCGATCCCGACGCCGCAGCCGGTTCACTATCGCGAGATGTTCGCGACGCGCGGCGGGGCGCTCGCGCGCACGTCGCTGACTTTCGTGTCGCAGATGGCGGCCGATGCGGGCATCGCGGAGCGCTATGGCCTCGCGAAGCGGATCGTGCCGGTGCGCAACTGCCGCAACGTGACGAAGGCCGACATGATTCACAACGCCTGGCGTCCGTCGATCAGCGTCGATCCGGAAACCTACGACGTGATCGCCGACGGCCAGTTGCTCACCTGCGAGCCGGCGACGGTGCTGCCGATGGCGCAGCGCTATTTCCTGTTCTGATTCGAGATCCTCGGTTTCATGCGCACCCTCGACAAACGTATTGCCCCGAACGTGAAACTCGCCGCGTCGCTCGTCGCGCGCGCGCCGACGCTCACGCTCGCCTATGACGCCCGCTGCAAGAGCCGCTTGGCGGCGACGCTCGATACCGGCGAGGACGTCGCGGTCCTGCTGCCGCGCGGCACCGTGCTGCGCGACGGCGACGTGCTCGTCGCCGACGACGGCGCGCTCGTGCGCGTCGCCGCGGCGCCCGAAACCGTGCTGCTCGTGCGCGCGGCCGACCCGCTCACGCTGATGCGCGCCGCGTACCATCTCGGCAACCGTCACACGCCGGTCGAGATCGGCGACGGCTACCTGAAGCTCGAAGCCGATCCGGTGCTCGCGGACATGCTGCGCCGGCTCGGCACGCGGGTCGAAGAGGCACGCGCGCCGTTCCAGCCGGAAGCCGGTGCGTACGGCGGCGGCCACAAGCACGGGCACGACGCGACGTTCGCCGAGGATTACGCGCTCGCGCAGCAGGTGTTCGGCGAACATCACGGGCATGCGCATCCGCACGATCACGATCACGATCATCAGCATGGTCCCGGCTGCACGCACGGCCACCACGGTCATGACCACCACTGAACTCGTCGCGCTGCTGCACCTCGCGTCGCCGGCGCTGCCGATCGGCGCATACAGCTATTCGCAGGGCCTCGAAGCCGCGCTCGACGCGAACCTGATCCGTGATGCCGATTCCGCGCGCGACTGGATTGCCAGCGGCCTGACCGATGTGCTCGCGCACGGCGAACTGCCATTCCTCGCACACCAGCTCGCCCGCTGGCAGACCGACGACACGCACGCGCTCGCCGCCGAGAATGCGTGGTTCGTCGCGAGCCGGGAATCGGCCGAACTGCGCCGCGAAACCGAACAGATGGGCTGGTCGCTCGCGCAGCTGTGCGCATCGCTCGAATGGGGCGACGCCGCACGCCGCGCGACGCTCGCGTCGCTGTCGCCGATCGCGCTGCCGACCGCATTCGCGTACGCGGCCGCCGCACACGATGCCAGCGCCGACGCGACGCTCGCCGCGTACGCGTTCGGCTGGGTCGAGAACCAGACGTCCGCCGCGCTGAAGGCCGTGCCGCTCGGCCAGCTCGCCGGGCAACGCATCATCGTCGCGCTGCGCGGCGCGATCGACGCGGCCGTGCGCCGCGCGCTCGCGACACCGCCCGACGCCGTCAACACGTTCGCGCCGCAGCTCGGCATCCTGTCCGCGCGGCACGAAACCCAGTATTCGCGGTTGTTCCGCTCCTGAACCTCATCGCCCGACCATGAACGCACCCGCTCCCTCCCCCGCCCGCCGCACGAAGAAACTGCCGCCGCTGCGCGTCGGCATCGGCGGCCCCGTCGGCTCCGGCAAGACCACGCTGCTCGAAATGCTGTGCAAGGCGATGCGCGACCGCTACGACCTCGTCGCGATCACCAACGACATCTATACGAAGGAAGACCAGCGACTGCTGACGGTCGCGGGCGCACTGCCCGAGGAACGCATCATGGGCGTCGAGACGGGCGGCTGCCCGCACACGGCGATCCGGGAAGATGCATCGATCAACCTCGAAGCCGTCGACCGGATGCTCGCGCGCTTTCCCGATGCCGACATCGTGTTCATCGAGTCCGGCGGCGACAATCTCGCGGCGACCTTCAGCCCCGAGCTGTCGGACCTGACGATCTACGTGATCGACGTCGCCGGCGGCGAGAAGATTCCACGCAAGGGCGGCCCCGGCATCACGAAGTCCGACCTGCTCGTGATCAACAAGACCGACCTCGCGCCGCTGGTCGGCGCGAACCTCGACGTGATGGCGTCCGACACGCGGAAGATGCGCGGCGAGCGGCCTTACGTGATGACGAACCTGAAGGCGCTCGACGGCGTCGCGGACGTGATCGCGTTCATCGAGAAGAAGGGTTTGCTGACGGTGTGAGCGGCGCGGCGGCGCCCTGCAACGCCGCCACGCGAGTCCGGGCGGCATCGCGCCGTCCGCGCCGTCTATGCGTCGTCGTCCGGAGCGTCCTGCACGTCCGGCAGCGCACGCGCGCCGGTTGCGGCAGGCGGCAACAGCGCGGCGAGCACGTCGACCGTGCGCGCGGTCGCGCCGCGGTGACGCGATGCGAAGGCCGCGCCGGCCGCGCCCATCGCGATGCGCCGCGCGTTGTCGGCGAACAGCGCGTCGAGCACGTGTGCGAGATCGAGCGGATCCTCGACCTGCATCGCCGCACCGGCCGCGACCGCATCGGCGGTCGCCTGCGTGAAGTTGAACACGTGCGGCCCGATCAGCACCGGCACGCCGACCGCGCACGCTTCGATCAGGTTCTGCCCGCCGAGCGGCAGCAGGCTGCCGCCGATGAACGCGATGTCGGCCGCCGCGTAGTACGCGCCGAGCTCGCCCATCGAATCGCCGAGCAGCACCGTCACGTCGTCCGGCAGCGGGTCGGCCGCCGGCCGGCCCGCTGCGAGCGCGGCCGCGTCGGCCGCCCACACCGAGCGCCGCACGCATTTGAGCCCGCCACGCGCGACGAGCGCCTCGACCTCGGCGAAGCGCTGCGGATGACGCGGCACGAGCACCAGCAGCGCGCCGGGCGTACGCATTTCCGCGAACGCCTGCAACACCAGCGCCTCTTCGTTCTCGCGCGTGCTGGCGGCGACCCACACCGGCCGCGCGCCGATCGCGTCGCGCCACGCATGGCCGCGTGCCGCGAGTTCCGGCGGCGTCGTCATGTCGAACTTCAGGTTGCCGAGCACGGTCACGTTGCGGGCGCCGAGCGACGTCAGCCGCTCCGCATCGGCCGGGCTCTGCGCGAGCACGCGCGAGAAGCCGCCGAACACGTCGCGCGTCGCCGCGCCGAACTTCGCCGCGCGCCGGAACGAACGCGCGGACATCCGCGCATTGGTCAACACCAGCGGCACGTCCGCGCGGCGACACTCGTCGATCAGCGTCGGCCACACCTCGGTTTCCATCACGAGGCCGAGCGTCGGCCGCCATGCACGCAGGAAGCGCCGCACCGCGCCCGGCATGTCGTACGGCAGGTAGCAGCGCAGCACGCGATCGCCGAAGATCTGTTCGCCCGTCGCGCGGCCGCTCGGCGTCATGTGCGTGAGCAGGATGCGCGCATCGGGGCGCGCGCGCATCAGCGCATCGATCAGCGGCTGCGCGGCGCGCGTCTCGCCGACCGACACCGCATGCACCCAGATCAGCGGCGCGCGGTCGTCGCGCGAGCGGCCCGCGACGTGACCGAAGCGCTCGGCGATATGCTCGCGATAACCGCGCTCCTTGCGCGAGCGCACGTAGAGCCGGATGACCGCGGCCGGCGCGACGAGCCACCACAGCGCGCGATAGATCGCCCTCAGCATGCGGCCGCCCGGGTATTGCGTCGAAGCAGGCGCGCGCTCAAACCAGCGCCCTGCCCGTCAGGCGTTCGAGAATGCCGAGCGGCGCGCATTCGCGGCGAACCATCGCGTCGACCGGCAGGAACAAGGTCTGCTCGAGCATGAACTGGCCCGACATCACAGCGTGCGAAGTCTGATCGGAGAAACATATCCACACGCTGCCCGGCGGAAACGGCATCGTTTGCTGCGGACACGTCTTCTGGTAGTCGAGGTCGGCCTTCATCCCGTCGTGCAGGTTCAGCATCAGGTGGTCGTATGCGCTGCGCGGCGATTTCGTCACGTGCAGCAGGTTCAGCAGCCACGCCGAGCCCGGGAACTGCGGCCGGATCTTCGGCAGGAAGCGCTTCGCGACGTCCTCGAACGGCTCGCCGACACGCCACACGCGCGGCGCGCCGGCCGGGTTCACGTTCGTGAACACGCGCAGGATGCGCTCGCCGTAGTTCGGCCGCGACGGGAACGCGTCGACGTGCAGCCGGCTGTCGTCCTTGCGCCACGACGTCTGGCGCGTTTCGACCTGCATCAGCCGCAGGCTCGTCGGCGCGACGCGCAGCTTGCCGCGGTATTCGGGAAAGAGGCCGTCGACGAGCGTGCCGGCCTGCTGCTGGAAGCGCGCGACGAGCGCGCGCACGGCCGACTGCGTGACGCTGTCGCCGATCACGCCGGCGAGCGCGCCGCCGTTCGGCGCGAGGCTGATGTTCTTGCGTTTCGGATCGGCGAGCGCCGGATCGAGCAGCGCTTCCTCGCCGCCTTCGATCGCGAAGCGCAGGTGCGGGAAATACAGCACCTTGCCTTCCTCGACCGCGGCCAGCAACTGCTCGCGCGGCGCCGACAGGTTGTGTCCGCTCCAGTCGGCGGACGGGACTTCGATGATCTGGGATTCGCTCATGATCGGTTCGCGTGTGGACAGCGTTACAGGAGGCCGAAGCCCGCGAGCGCCGACTTCACCTGCGCGATCGACGGGGGCTGCCCCGCCGTGCCGAGATTGACGACGTTCGGCGACCAGTAGCCGCCGGTCCGCCAGGCCGTCGCGAAATTGTACAGTTCGACCGTCGGGCGCTTCAGCGCGGCCGCGATGTGAACCAGACCTGTATCAACCCCGACCGTCGCGGCCGCGCCGTCGATCAGCCCGACCACGGCCGGCAGCGACAGCTTCGGCGGCACGATCGCCGCCGCGCCGAATTCCTTCGCGAGCCGCTCGCTGGTCGCGCGTTCCGCGTCGTTGCCCCACGGCAGCACGAGCGACGCGCCGCGCCGCACCAGCGCCTGGCCGAGCTCCATCCACGCGGCGTCCGGCCACTGCTTGTCGGCGCGCGACGTCGCGTGGACGAACACGACGTACGGCACCGGCAAGTTCAGGCCGAGCGCGGCCACCGCGAGCGCTGCCGCCCGCGTGTCGAGGCCGAACTCGACGGGGTCGGCCGGGGTCGGCGCCGGGTCGTCCAGCGCGGCCGAGACCAACTGGCGCGAGCGCTCGACGACGTGCGTGCGCGGCGCGATCGGCACGCGCTTGCGGTAGAAGAAGCGCACCGGCCACTCGTAGCCGGCGCCGTCGGTGCGGTTGCCGAGCCCGACGAGCGGGCCGCGGGCCCAGCTCGCGACCCACGCGGTCTTGATGAGGCCCTGGCAGTCGATCACGAGGTCGTACTGCTCGGCCGCGAGGCGCCGGCGGAACGCGCGGATCTCGCGCCACGTCGCCCCCGAGAACGGCTTCTTGCGCCAGCGGCGCAGCGAGAACGGCAGCACGTTGCGCACGCCGTCGACGAGCCGTACGAGGTCGACGAAGCTTTCCTCGACGAGCCAGTCGATCTGCGCATCGGGGTGGCGGCGCCGGATATCGGCGATCACCGGCATGTTGTGCACGACGTCGCCCAGCGACGACACACGCACGATCAGGATCTTTTGCACGCTGAAAAAACGCCGGCTGGCAGCCGGCGACAGACATAAAGGGGGGATTTTATCCCGCCCGGAGGGCCGGACAGACAAAAAGCGGCCACGCGCCCGGGGCGCGCGCCGCTTTTCAAGATAAACCCGGCCGATGAGCCGGCCGTCGTACGGGCGGCCCGCCGGCCGCCGGTGCTCAGAACGGCAGCTTGACGTCCGGCTTCGCGGCCGTCAGCACGCGGCGGAAGTCCTCCTGGATGCGCTTGAGCCCTTCCTGCGTCTCGGCTTCGAAGCGCATCACGACGACCGGCGTCGTGTTCGACGAACGCGCGAGGCCAAAACCGTCCGGGTACTCGACACGCAGGCCGTCGATCGTCACGACTTCGTCGGCGCCGTCGAACTTCGCTTCCTTCTGCAACTGCTCGATCAGGCGGAAATTCTCGCCTTCGTCGAGCCAGAGCTGCAGTTCCGGCGTGCTCATCGCGTCCGGCAGGCTGTTGAGCAGCGCGCTCGAATCGGCCGTCTTCGCGAGAATTTCCAGCAGGCGCGCGCCCGTGTACAGGCCGTCGTCGAAGCCGTACCAGCGATCCTTGAAGAACACGTGGCCGCTCATTTCGCCGGCGAGCGGTGCACCCGTCTCGCGCAGCTTCGCCTTCACGAGCGAATGGCCCGTCTTCCACATCAGCGGCTCGCCGCCCTTCGACTTCACCCACTGCGCGAGGTGGCGCGTGCACTTCACGTCATAGATGATCTGGGCGCCCGGGTTGCGCGACAGCACTTCTTCCGCGAACAGCATCAGCTGGCGGTCCGGATAGATGATCTGGCCGTCCTTCGTGACGACGCCGAGACGGTCGCCGTCGCCGTCGAACGCGAAGCCGAGCTCCGCATCGGTGTCCTTCAGCGCCTGGATCACGTCCTGCAGGTTTTCCGGGTGGGCGGGATCGGGGTGGTGGTTCGGGAACGTGCCGTCGATGTCGGTGAAGCGCTCGACGAGTTCGCAGCCGAGCGCCTTGAACAGGCGCGTCGCGAGCGGGCCCGCGACGCCGTTGCCGGCGTCGACGACGAGCTTCAGCGGCCGCGCGAGCTTCACGTCGCCGACGATGCGCGCGATGTACTGATCCGCGACGTCGATTGCTTCATACGTGCCGCTGCCCGTCTCGAACCGCTCGTCGACGATGCGGCGGTACAGCGCCTGGATCTGCTCGCCGTAGATCGCGGCGCCGCGCAGCACCATCTTGAAGCCGTTGTAGTCGGGCGGGTTGTGGCTGCCCGTGACGACGATGCACGAATCGACGCGGCGCTCGCCGCCCTTCAGCGCGAGCGGCACGTTCGCCGCGAAATAACCGACCGGCGTCGGCACCATGCCGACGTCGACGACGTCGACCCCGGCCGCACGCAGGCCGTCGGCCAGCGCGCCGACCAGCTCCGGTCCGGACAGGCGGCCGTCGCGCGCGACGACGACCGCATCGCCGCCCTGCGCACGCACTTCGCTGCCGAATGCCCGGCCGATCCCGCGCGCCGTGTCGACGTCGAGGGTCTTGCCGACCACGCCACGAATGTCATATGCCTTGAAGATGGATTGGGAGATCATCGATTCTCTTCTCTCGGTTGCGTGCATGAAAAATTGTCTGGCTTGCGCGGCCGCCGCTCGCGGGTGCCGCGCATGATACATGCCTGCCGGCGGAACACGGGGCGCAACGGCTGGAGCGGCCGCGATCCCACTTATAATCGCGGGTTTCGATGACGCGCATGTCGCCCATTTTAATGCCTAGCCGCCCCGCCGCCGCCCACCTGCCGCCTCCGGCCGCCCCTCGCGCGCGCCGCCGCTGCCGCGCATGCTGAGGCGCTTCGGCAACCCGGACGTCGCGAAGGCCGTCGCGAACCTCGTCTGGCTGGGGCTCGAACGGCTCACCCAGATCGGCGTCGCGATCGCGATCAGCGGCCTGCTGGCCCGTTATTTCGGGCCAGATGTGTTCGGCAAATGGCAGTATGCGAATACGCTTCTCCTGGTACTGGCGCCGCTCACCTGGGTGTGCGGCGCGGAAATCCTCGTCCCGACCATCGTCCAGCGCCCGCCCGCGCAGCTCGGCGCGGTGCTCGGCAGCGCGTTCGTGCTGCGCATCGCCGTGTCGGTCGCCGCGCTCGCCGCGACCTGGATCGCGATCGCCGCGGGCGCCTTCGACCCGCTGGTCGGCGCGATGCTCGCGGGCCTCGCGGTCACGATGGTGTTCCGCGAGCCGTTCGTCGGCGTGATCAACGCGTGGCTGCAGAGCATGACCTACAGCAAGCCGCAGCTCGTCACCAGCATGGTCACCGCGCTCGCCAAGGCGCTGCTCGTCTGGCTGCTGGTCCGCGCGGCCGCCGGCCCCGCCCGCTTCGCGTGGCTGTGGGCGCTGGAAGCCGCCGCGATCGGCTTCGCGCTGCTGCTGTACTACCGCCATCGTAACGGCGGTGCGCTCGGCTGGACGTTCGACAAGCCGCTGTTCCGGCACTTTGCAACGGCCGGCACCGTGTTCTGGCTCGGCCTCATCTGCATGTACCTGTTCCTGAAGCTCGACCGCCTGATGCTCGAGCGCCACGTGTCGTTCGCCGATCTCGGCCGCTATTCGGCCGCGCAGCAGCTCAACGAGAACTGGATCACGCTCGCGCTGATGCTCGCGCAGACGATCGCGCCCGCCTTCGTCTACCGCGTGCAGGACGTCGCGCGGCTGCGCCGCAACATCGTCCGGCTGATCGCGATGACGGCCGGCCTGATGGCGGCCGGCGCGCTCGTGCTCGACGCCGCCGCCCCGCTGATCGTCGGCAAGGTGTTCGGCCGCGGCTACGAGGCGTCGGTCGACATCTTCCGCTGGGCCGTCTGGCTGTCCGTGCCGGCCGGCATCGAGGCGATAGGCAATCTTATCGTTCTCAAATATCAAGCAAAATTCGTGTTGCTGTCGAAATGGCTGCTCGCGCTGGCCATCGCCGCGCTCGTCAACCTGTTCGCGATCCCGCGGCTCGGCCTGTACGGCGCGCTCGTCGGGCTGGCGGCCGGCTATCTCGCGGCGGCCGCCGTCAACTTTTATTACATCCGTTTCAAGCTGCGAACATGACGTCCCCTGCTTGCCCGACCCCGCTCGACGACGTGGCCGTGCTGATGCCGGCCTACAACGGGCACGACGACGTCGTCCGGACCCTCGCGTCGTTTCGCGAGGACGCGCCCGTGCACGTGCTGATCGTCGACGACGGCAGCACGCCGCCGATCGTCGCGCCCGATCTGCCGGGCCTGTCGATCGACGTGCTGCGCATGCCCCGGAACGGCGGCATCGAACGCGCGCTGGCGGCCGGCATCGACGCGCTCGCGGCGCGCGGCTTCCGCTACGCGGCCCGTATCGACGCGGGCGATCTCGCCGCGCCGCAGCGCCTCGCGAAGGAGCGCGCCTATCTCGGCGCCCATCCGCGCGTGGCCTGCGTCGGCATGTGGACGCAGGTCGTGTCGCGCGCCGGCGAGCCGCGCTTCATGCTCACGCCGGCCGCCGATCCGCGCACGCTGCGCCGCACGCGCTTCCTGCGCTCGCCGCTCGTGCATCCGTCTGTGATGTTGCGCATCGACGCCGTGCGCGAAGTGGGCAACTATCGGGCAAAGTACCGCGCGGCCGAGGATCTCGATCTTTTTTTACGGTTAATGCAACGCTACGATTGCGCGAACCTGCCGGAACTCGGCCTGTATTACGAGCTTAACGAGGGCGGGATCAGCGCGACCAAACGCCGGCGCCAGCTGGTGTCGACGCTCACGCTGCTGCTGCGCCACTTCAACGTGCTGAACCCGTACGACTGGGCCGGCCTCGCCAAGAACCTGCTGCATTTCGTGACGCCGTACCGTACGCTGCAGCGTATCAAGCAGACGCTGTTCGCCGCGCGGCCGTCCGCCTGACGTGCATCCGGCCCGTTCGGCAATTTCGACGCTTTATTTTTTCTTTTTTTCATGTCCGCCACCTCCCCGCTGCGCATCGCGCTCGTCTGCAACACGGCCTGGGCGATCCATACGTATCGCCACGGGCTGATCCGTGCGCTCGTCGCGCGCGGCGCCGAGGTCGTCGTGATCGCGCCGCACGACCGCACCGTGCCGTTGCTCGAGCGGATGGGCTGCCGCTACGTGGCGCTCGCGGTCGCGTCGAAAGGCACGAGCCCGCGCGAGGATCTCGGCACGCTCGCCGCGCTGGTGCGCCACTATCGCGCGCTGCGGCCCGACCTCGTGTTCCATTACACGATCAAGCCGAACATCTACGGCTCGGTGGCCGCGTGGCTCGCGCGCGTGCCGTCGATCGCGGTGACGACGGGCCTCGGCTACGTGTTCATCCAGAAGAGCCGCGCGGCGAGCGTCGCGAAGCGCCTGTACCGGTTCGCGTTCCGCTTCCCGCGTGAAGTGTGGTTCCTGAACCGCGACGATCTCGCGACCTTCACCGACGAGCGCTTGCTCGCGCACCCCGATCGCGCACGGCTGCTGCACGGCGAAGGCGTCGATCTCGAACAGTTCGCGCCCGTGCCGCTGCCCGCCGGCGACGCGCCCGTGTTCATCCTGATCGGCCGGCTGCTGTGGGACAAGGGCGTGCGCGAATACGTGGAGGCCGCGCGTCTCGTGCGCGAGCGCTTCCCGAACGCGCGCTTCCAGTTGCTCGGGCCGCTCGGCGTCGACAATCCGAGCGCGATCGGCCGCGCGGATGTCGACGCGTGGGTCGACGAAGGCATCGTCGAATATCTCGGCGAAGCGCACGACGTGCGACCGCACATCGCGGCGGCCGACTGCGTCGTGCTGCCGTCGTACCGCGAAGGCGTGCCGCGCACGCTGATGGAAGCATCGGCGATGGGCCGCCCGATCGTCGCGACCGACGTGCCGGGCTGCCGCGACGTCGTCGCCGACGGCGACACGGGTTACCTGTGCCGCGTACGCGACAGCGCGAACCTCGCGGAGCAATTGAATCGCATGATCGAACTCGGAACGGCCGGACGCGAAGCGATGGGCGCGCGCGGCCGGCAGAAGGTCACGGCGGAATTCGACGAACAGCAGGTCGTCGAACGCTACCGGCGTACCATCCACTCGTTAACCGGTATCACCCTCTGAAGGAGCGCATCAGCAATGACCGCTAAAGGCACCATCCTCGTCACCGGCGGAGCCGGCTATATCGGCTCGCACACGACCGTCGAGCTGCTCGACAACGGCTACGACGTCGTGATCGTCGACAACCTCGTCAACAGCAAGGCCGAATCAGTGCGCCGGATCGAGCGGATCACGGGCAAGACGCCCGCGTTCCACCAGGTCGACGTGTGCGACGAAGCCGCGCTCGCGAAAGTGTTCGACGCGCATCCGATCACCGGCACGATTCATTTCGCGGCGCTCAAGGCTGTCGGCGAATCGGTCGAGAAGCCGCTCGAGTACTACCAGAACAACATCGGCGGGCTGCTCGCCGTGCTCAAGGTCATGCGCGAGCGCAACGTCAGGCAGTTCGTGTTCAGCTCGTCCGCGACCGTGTACGGCGTGCCCGAGCGCTCGCCGATCGACGAATCGTTCCCGCTGTCCGCGACGAACCCGTACGGCCAGTCGAAGCTGATCGCCGAGCAGATCCTGCGCGATCTCGAAGTCTCGGACCCGTCGTGGCGAATCGCGACGCTGCGCTACTTCAACCCGGTTGGCGCGCACGCAAGCGGGCTGATCGGCGAGGATCCGGCCGGCATCCCGAACAACCTGATGCCGTATGTCGCGCAAGTCGCGGTCGGCAAGCTGGAAAAGCTGCGCGTGTTCGGCTCGGACTACCCGACGCCGGACGGCACCGGCGTGCGCGACTACATCCACGTCGTCGATCTCGCGAAGGGGCACATCGCCGCGCTCGACGCGCTCGCGAAGCGCGACGCGAGCTTCGTCGTGAATCTCGGCACCGGGCAAGGCTACAGCGTGCTCGAAGTGGTGCGCGCGTTCGAGAAGGCGTCGGGTCGTCCGGTGCCGTACGAACTCGTCGCGCGCCGCCCGGGCGACATCGCCGAGTGCTATGCGAACCCGCAGGCCGCGGCCGACATCATCGGCTGGCGCGCGACGCTCGGCATCGAGGAAATGTGTGCCGACCACTGGCGATGGCAGGAGAGGAACCCGCGCGGTTTTGTATAATCCGCTGTCCATTTTCCGAGCGGTCCCATGCTCAGCTTCGCGTCCGGCTTCATCGTCTCCCTGCTCGTCACGCTGTTCATCGTGCGCTACGCGCACCTTCACGAGAAATTCTCGATCGACAGCGACCTGGCCGGCGTGCAGAAATTCCATGTGCGGCCGGTGCCGCGGGTGGGCGGCATCGGGATCCTCGCCGGGGTCGTCGTTGCCGCGCTGGTGCTGTTCCGGCGCTATCCGACGATCTCCGGCAGCATTCTCGGGATCGTTGCCTGCGGGCTGCCGGCGTTCCTGTCCGGCCTCGTCGAGGATCTGACCAAGCGCGTATCGCCGCGTGCGCGGCTGCTCTGCACGATGGGCGCGGCCGCGCTCGCATTCTGGCTGATGCACATCGCGGTCACGCGCATCAGCGTGCCGCCGCTCGACTTCCTGCTCGGCTACGTCGCCATTTCGGCGTTCGTCACCGTGCTCGCGGTCGCCGCGCTCGCGAATGCGATCAACATCATCGACGGCTTCAACGGGCTCGCGTCGATGGTCAGCTTCATGATGTTCGCGTCACTCGCGTATGTCGCGTTCCACGTCAACGACCCGGTCGTGATGTCCGCGTCGATCATCATGATGGGCGCAGTGCTCGGCTTCTTCCTGTGGAATTTCCCGGCCGGGCTGATCTTCCTCGGCGACGGCGGCGCATATTTCATCGGCTTCATGCTCGCGGAACTCGCGATCATGCTCGTGATGCGCAACCGCGAAGTGTCCGCATGGTACCCGGTGCTGCTGTTCATGTATCCGATCTTCGAGACCTGCTTCTCGATCTACCGGAAGAAGTTCATTCGCGGGATGTCGCCAGGGATTCCGGACGGCGTGCACCTGCACATGCTCGTGTACAAGCGGCTGATGCGCTGGGCCGTCGGCACGAAGCATGCGCACGACCTGACGCGGCGCAATTCGCTGACTTCACCTTATCTGTGGCTGCTGTGCCTCGTCGCGGTGATACCGGCGACGCTGTTCTGGCGGCATACGGTGCACCTGTTCGCGTTCGTCGTGCTGTTCGCGGTGACTTATGTGTGGCTTTATCTCAGCATCGTGCGGTTCAAGGCGCCGAGGTGGATGGTGGTGAGGAAGCATCGACAGAGCCGTTGAACGATACGTTCGCTTCCGAACAAAAAAGCGCCCAGCCGGGCGCTTTTTTTACCACTCGGGTTCCGGCCTGGAGCCACGTCACCCGTTCGATGCGACGCGCACCGACGGCACACTCTGCAACACGGGAGCAACCGCCGTCTGGTATTCCGGCACCCAGCGCCGCAGGTCGCGCCGCACTTCGTCATCCGACAGCACACGATGCTGCATCAGCCACGGCAGCAGTTCGTCGAGGAAATTGTCCGGCACTTCGCGCGCCCGCGCGATCCGCAGTTTCGGGTGCGGCGTGCGCGTCGTCGCCTCGTCGTCCGCGAGCAGTTCCTCGTAAAGCTTCTCGCCCGGCCGCAGCCCGGTGAACTCGATCCGGATCTGTTCTTCCGAGAAACCGTACAGGCGGATCAGGTCGCATGCGAGATCGACGATCTTCACCGGTTCGCCCATGTCGAGAATGAAGATCTCGCCGCCGTGCCCCATGCTCGACGCCTGCAGCACGAGCTGCGACGCTTCCGGGATCGTCATGAAGAAACGCGTGATCTCCGGGTGCGTGACCGTGACCGGGCCGCCCTTCGCGATCTGCTGCTGAAACTTCGGAATCACGCTGCCCGCGCTGCCGAGCACGTTGCCGAAGCGCACCGTCTCGAACTGCGTGCGCCCGCTCGTCTGCTGCAACGCCTGGCAGGCCATTTCGGCGAGACGCTTGCTCGCGCCCATCACGTTGGTCGGATTGACGGCCTTGTCGGTCGAGATCAGCACGAAGTGACGCACGTCGTGGCGGATCGCCGCCCGCGCCACGCGATAGGTGCCGAGCACGTTGTTGCGCAGCGCCTGCCATGCGTTGTGCTCTTCCATCAACGGCACGTGCTTGTAGGCGGCCGCATGGAACACGATGTGCGGCGCATGGCGCGACATCACCTGATCAAGCAGCAGCGAATCTTTCGCGTCGCCGATGATCGGCAGCACGGGCAAATCCGGAAAGCGCTCGCGCAATTCCTCGGTCAGCCGGTACATCGCGTATTCGGACAAATCGAACGCAACGAGCTGCGCCGGCGCGAAGCGCAGGATCTGCCGGCACAGTTCGGAGCCGATCGAGCCGCCCGCGCCCGTCACCATCACGACGCGGCCGCGCAGCAATGCTTCGACGTGCGGTGTATCGATCGTCACGGCCTCGCGGCCGAGCAAATCCTCGAGATCGATGTTCCGTACCTGCGACAGGAAGCCCTGTCCCGGCATCAGCGCGGTCAGCGACGGCAGCACCATCGCCTTCACGCCGGCCCGCACGCACAGGGTCGCGACGCGGCGCTGGGTTTCGACCGACGCCGACGGAATCGCGATGATCGCGTATTCGACCTTCATCGCATCGGTCCAGTGTTTGAGGTCGTTGAACGAGCCCAGTACCTTGTAACCGTAGATTTCGCGACGTTGCTTCGTAACGTCGTCGTCGAGCAGGCCGACGAGGCGCCATTCGCCGGAGCGCGACAGTTCGCGTGCGAGGCTCGCGCCGGCCGTGCCGGCGCCGAGCACCAGCACGGGCTTGCCCTTGCCGACGAGCCCGCCGTACAGGTAGTACTCCTTGGTCGCGCGATACAGCGCGCGGGCGCCGCCCATCGCCAGGAACAGCATCAGCGGCGACACGAGCAGCACCGAGCGGGGGATGATCGGGTGCGGCTGGAACATCACCGCGCCGATCATCACGATCATGCCACCACCGGCAACCGCCTTCGCGATCCGAACGAGGTCGGGAAGGCTCGCGAATACCCACAGGCCGCGATAGAGGCCGAACACGTGGAACATCAGCGCGTAGACGGGCAGCACCCAGACGAGCGCCGTCAACGCGCCTCCCATGAACTCGGGCGGAACACTGCCGTTGAATCGGACGAGATAGGCGAACAACCACGCGGCGGCGACCGCCGTCAAGTCAAACAGAAACGCGCTCAGCGAAAGCCATGATGCTTTGGATCGCAACATCGGCGGGAAACCTCAAGAGTTATTTTCGGCAGCCGACCGAAACCGGTGCCAACGCATGTCGATCGCCCATCCGATACATGCCAGGACGCTATACCACGCGAAGAACGACAGCCATTGCTGCGATTCCGGGCGGCCTATTGCCCACGCGGCGACGATTATGCCTGCGAGCATGACGAGATACCAATAAAGAGCGGTCCGGCGATGACCCACCCCCGCCCGGATCATCCTTTGATAGTAATGCTCACGATGCGCCTGCCAGAACTTTTCGCCGCGTAACAGACGTCTCAAAAGTGTTACAGATGCATCGGCAATAAAGGGCGCGAACACAAGCGCCGGAAACCAGATCGGCCACACGCCCTCGCTCCAGCCCCAGTAGCCAAGCGCTCCCGCCAGGAATCCGAGCGGAATCGAGCCGGCGTCGCCGAGAAACAGCCGGGCGGGGTGGAAATTCAGCAGCAAGAACCCAAGCGCGGCGCCGGCAACAGCCGCGCCGGCCACGGCCAGATCCGGCGACGGCGTCGGACTCGTCAGCGCCGCGATCGCATACGCGCCGAAGCCGAACAGCGCCATGCCACCCGCGAGGCCATCCGCACCGTCCATGAAGTTGTACAAGTTTGTCAGCCAGACCATTACGAAGCCGATGCCGACCAGCAACCACCACGGTGCGTGGGCCGGAAACACGGCGAGCAGCGCGATCACCGCCGCGAGGTGCGCCGAGAACCGCACACGGGCGGGGAGCCCGCGCCGGTCGTCGATCTGGGACATCGCGGCAAGCCCTGCGGCGGCGGCGGCAATCAGCCACAAGTGCGGCGCCAGCGCGAGCAATGCGATGACGCAGACCGGTACGATGCCCCATCCGCCGACGCGGGGCGTCGGCAGCGTGTGGAGCGAACGGTCGTTCGGAATATCGGTGGCAAGGCGCCACGCCAGGCCAGTCGCGAGCAATACACGCAGGACGACCGTCGACGCGATGGCAGTGGCCAGCGCCACCGCGGCCGCTTCGGGCCACGTGGATATCGAAAAATGCATGTCGGCTATTGTTGTGTATCGCGCGAACGATACCATGCGGCGGTCGCCTCGAGGCCCTGTCTTGTCGTGTAAGGCGGATGCCAGCCGAGCACGCGCGTGATCCGGCCCGTATCCAGCTGGAGGCTGCCGGTCAGACGGTCGATCGCCGCGCGGCGGCCGGTCAGCGTACCGAGCGCTCGCAGCACCGCGGACGGGACGGCGATCAGGCGGGCCGGCTTGCCAAGCGCATCGCCGACCAGAAGTAACAGACCGGCGACCGACGGCGCATCGTCGTCGGCGACGTGGAAACATTCGCCGGCAGCACGCGGATCGATCGCGCATTGCAGCAATGCGTCAGCCAGGTTGTCGACGTAGACGATGCTGCGGCGTGCCGCGATCGAGCCGAGCGGCAGCGGCATCCCGCGCGCAACCACGTCCATCATCCGCAGGAAGTTCGCGCGGACCGCCGGACCGTAGACCAGCGGCGGCCGAACGACCACGACGTCGAGCCCGTTCGACTCACCGAATTGTGCAAGTTCGCGCTCGGCGCGCAGCTTCGAGCGGCCGTAGGCGTCCTGCGGATCAGGACTCACCGCTTCCGACAACGGCGCGCCACCGTCACGCTCGCCGACCGCCTTGATGCTGCTTGCGTAGACGATGCGGCGCACGCCACGCTGACGCGCGGCTTTGGCGAGACGCAAGGTACCGGCGACATTGGTGGCGTCGAACGCGGCGTCGGGATCCGGCGACTCGTCGCGCATCACGTGCACACGCGCCGCGAGATGGATCACGCAGTCGACCTCAAGGTCGCCGGGCCACGTGTCACTCAGACCATCGAAATCGGGCGCATCGTGTACCCATTCGCGCACGCCTGGCATGCATTCGCCCGGCCGGCGCACCAGGCCAGTAACGTCATGCCCCCGCGCGAGCGCGAGCCGGCACACCGCGCGGCCGACGAAGCCATTCGCACCTGTCACGACGATGCTGCTCACCACCACCTCCAGCCGAAGCGGTTGTAGAACTTGAAAGCCGATGCAGCGAACATCCGGATATGCGCAAAGCCCTTGCGGGACGCTCCACCGCCGTGGTGAACCACGCGAACCGACGGGACATACGCGACACGGGCAAAGTCGTGCGTTCGCAGACTCAGGTCGTAATCCTCGAAGTACAGGAAATAGCGGGGATCGAACCCCCCGAGCTTTTTCAGGACTTCAGTGCGGAACAGCATGAAGCAGCCGCTGATGATCGGGGGGTCCCATACGATATCGCGATCGTTGATGATGTCGCGCATTTCGTAGCGGGCAAGGCGATTCGTGAACGGTTGCCGGAACCGCGACGGCAGGAAGCCACGCACGAGCAGGTCAAGGAGCGCCGGATAGCGGCGACAGAGGTATTGCGGCTCGCCGGATTCGTCGCCGATACGGGGCGCGAGCGCACCCGCATCCAGATGCGAATCGAAGAACTTGCGCGCGGCAACCAGGGCATGCGAGTCCAGATCGATATCCGGATTCAGGATCAGATGAAGCGGACGCGTCGATAGGTCGATCGCGAGATTGTGCCCTCGCCCATAGCCGACATTGCCGTGCCCCGTCAGAACCCGGCATCTGATGCCCTGCGCGTCGAGCGGACGTACTACGGCGCCGACATCGCCAAGGCCGCCGTTATCGACCAGATACAAGTCGACCGGATATCCCGGCGATACCGCGCGTAAATGCGCGCAGGCCGCGCCCAAGCTGACGAGCGTCTGCTCGAGTTGAACTGCGTCGGGATGGTATACGACGATGGAAACCGACAAACCGTCAGCATCTCGCGGGGGCACGCTTATTACATTCATCCGTGGTTCGACAACGCGCTCGCATGATGAAGCGCCGATTGTATAGGACAGCCCATTCCGTCCGTCTGGACACAGGACGGCTGCTGCAAGCAGGTCGCGTTCATCTCGGGCAATTAGTCGGCCTGCTCGGGAAGCAGCCGCTCATTCTCCATGGCCGCCCGGTTTCGGATCGCATTGCGAAACAGATCGGAGGGCCTCGGGATGCAGCCCGCGGCCGTCGTCTGCTTAACAAGCGACGTGTGCCTAGTCCGGATTGCATGCGACGTACCCGGAACGATCTTGTGGATACCGCCACTGTTGATGACGGAAATGTTCCATCCCCAATCTTCATACCCGATATTGTTTTTGAAATCGGTGCCCGTATACGGCACCGATCTCAAAAAATCCCTGGACGTGAAGACGAGGGACGTCCACGCATTGGTAAATGCGAGCTGCGCGACATGGAAGCTGGGATCTTCCATGTCGACGTGCAGATAGATATTGGGTGTAGCGCCAAAACACACGTTCACTTCCGGGTGCCACGCGACGTTGCGGGGATCGGCTTCCGCGGCCTTGTGCGCCGCGACGAGCCAGTCGGCACACCAGATGTCGTCCGCATCGAGAAACCCGATCCATTTCCCGTTTGCTTCGTCAGCGGCGGAATTGCGCGCATAGCCGAGGTCACCATGCTCGACCGTTACGATTCGCAGATCCTCGCGCCGCGACGCGTATTCTTCAAACACCTGCAGCGTCAGCGCGTTCGGCTTGTCGAGAACGGCGAGCATTTCGACACGTAATCCGGCCGCCGCCGCGACATCCGCGCTGCGCGACAAGCTATTGAGCGAGGCATGCGCAAGCAGCCCCTCGGCGTGGCCATTGATGACTGCAGTAATATCGAACTTCGTCATGGTCAGTTGATAAACGACGGAGATACGCGCAGAGTTGCGCAGAACTGCTCCCACGAGTGCTCGCTTTGCACCCAGTCGATCATGCGCTCCGCACGTCTCCTGGCTTCATCGGGACGGTGGACAATGTCCTCGAGCGCGGCAACATATGGATCGGCCTCCTTGTATGACTGGACCAACCACCCTGTCCGCTCCGTCACGAGATCCGGAATCCCGCCTACTGCAGATGCAACCATGGGAATACCCGTGCATGCGATATCGGCCAGCGTCAGCGGCAAGCCATCCCAGAGCGAGGTATAGAGAAACGCATTGTAGTCGTTGATCGGCAGATTCGCCGTCGACGTGAACGGGCCCTTGACGGTCAGATTGTCGAGCGAATGCTGCGCCTCCGCCAGCTTCGACGCATAGGCATCATCTCCGTAGCCGTAAATGTCGAAGTGGAAGTCTGACGCACGCCGGGCGATCTCGATCAGGAGATCGACATTCTTCTGCTTGCAGAAACGACCGGCCCACATCACCCGTTTGCCCGCTTTCGGGCCGCCCTTGTACGTCCCGACCGCTACGTTGCCGACAGGCTGGTGAAGCGTGACCAGCCTCGATCGCATGCTCTCCGGAACACCATAATCCGCCGCCAGCTCATCCATGAAACCAGCGTTGTCGAAATAAACTTTCGTCAGATACGGCACGCTGTCCCGAAAGTGTGTGTCGGCATAGCCAGCCGCGCGGCCGTCCGGCGTATAGTCGCGGCAGAACAGGCACGCATATAGCGCGGTCAACTTGCTCAACGCGGCTCCCTTCTTCGCGATGGCATCCCAGCACGCACCGCTATTGACGTTCATGACCGACTTCGGACGCAACGCCAAGATCAGCGACTCCACCAACTGGATTCGGTCCGCGCGCGTCAGCGATGGCTCGATTTCGGACAGCACACGCACGTGCGTGCCGGCCGGCAGCCATTCGATTGCATCGGTACGGTCGTAATCGGTCAACACGATCAGAGTAGAGTCGATACCGTTTTCCTGAATGCTCGCACGAACGACATTCACCGCGGCAAGGTCGGCACCTCCGCGCACCAGCCATGGCACGAACACGATATGCTCGAACGCGTAGGGTAACGAATCGAAAAGCCTTTGCCACGCACCGATACCGGACCACGACTGTCCGCCATAGCTGATGCCGAGCAATGCGGGCTCCGCAAAAGCAGAGTCGAGCAGGATTGTGGGTTCCAGTTCGCCGGCTTCGGCGACCATCTTCTCGATGGTACCGAGGACGTGGGCGGGCAGCCCACCGTGACGCCCTTCGGGCCGGCCAATCGTCATGTAATGGACGAGCGGATGCATTCCACTCGCCGCGACGTCCGGGTAGGCCCACGTGTACCAGCGCCCGTCGAAGAACCGATGGGCACGGCGCCCCTCGAATCCTCCGTGCCTAACGTAGTGCTCGAGTGGGTCAGGCAGACTTGCCAGATCGGGATTAAGCCTGCAGTACAGTTCAAGGTCGAACAAGCCGGACTGCTCGATGATCTGCCGGGCTTCCTGCGGGGAATATTGCGCGTTGCCCACGCCCGAATCGCGCTGCTCCCCATCGGGATTCGCCAGGCCCGTCGTCAGCCCCGTCACCGGTGTGGCACGGCGCCCCTCTTGCTTGCCGAATGCTAAGTAGTGGACGAGCGGATTGACGTCAGCGGCTCGGACGTCAGGGTAGTCGTCGAGATAGCGGTTACCGTCGAACGACATGCTCGGCTGCCTCGCTTCTCTCCACCCGAACTGCAGGTAGTGAACAACTGGATCGATGGTCGCATCCGCTACGTCCGGATAGGTCGCCAGATAGTACGCGCCATCGAACAACGGCGATGTGCGCAGCATCGCGGCTTCGTCCACTGATACATCCGATGATTCAGTGAAGCGTCTTGCAAGCCTCCCCACGCGCTGACGCGCAGCTCGAAATCGATCAATTAGCATAGTTGATGTACCACTGCCCGTCTGTGGAGATCGACGCGGGATGAACCCGGTCTCTGCCTTTTGCTGCGCGAGCGATACCGTCAGTTTCTGATTGTCCAGCTCGGTGGCGGCATTGATTCTGCGACATTCGTCCAACCTTTTCTCTAGCCATTGCTTCCCGGTAGTAAGTTCATTGATATCGCTCTTGAGTTTGCGCGTCGTTGCTTCGAGCCGTTCGATCTCCGAACGGTGCTCAGCGAGCGCTGCGCTCAGATGTTGCTTGTCCTGCTCCATGGCGACGTTGGCTGCCTTATAGTTGCTCCACTGCTCTTCGAGCCATTGCTTGCCCCGCATCAAAGAGCCGATATCGTCTTTGAGCTGGCTGACAATACCTTCGAGGCGCTCAATATCCCGTTCGTGTTCCCGCCGCGATCCAATCAGGCGAAGCCGTTCCTGCTCGAGGGCGATATTAGTCGAGTAGATCTCTGCCGACGTCTGTATGAGCAATTGCATTGCGCCGGCCAGCTGCTGCGGAAACGCCGCCATGTTTTTCGCGAGCGTCGCCTCCGCCGTCGAGCGCATGTGTGCGGAATCCTTGCTCATCGACTGACCATGGAGCCGGTAGTAGCCAAGTTCTCGTGGCACGAATCGCGCCGTAAATCCGGACGCGACGATTCGGATCCACAAGTCCCAATCGCAGCACCCTCCGAGCAACTTATCAAAGCCCCCCACCGTGTCGAGGGCGGACGCGCGCACCATCACGCAAACTGGCGGGAAATATCCGCCGAGCATGAGCGACGGTAAGATATTGCCATTCAGTTCGGCTCGCGCATGTGCAACTTTATGCGCATCCGCCACTTCACCCTGCTCATTGACACGGACGATGTCGCAGTAAGCCATACCGGCATCGTTGTCGCCGATAAGCGCCTGTGACATTTCTTCGACCATCGTGGGCGCAAGCCAATCGTCGGCATCCAGAAAGACCAGAAACTTCCCGCTGCTGGCCGCGATGGCGTTATTACGCGCGATCGCAACACCCGCATTCGCTTGCACGATCAACTTGATGCGCGGGTCACCCAATGCTTGTACGAGCTCCGCTGGATCTTCTTCGGAGCCATCGTTCACAAGCAGAACTTCGATGTCCTCAAATGTCTGCGTCAGTACACTCTCCAAGCACTGCCGGAGATACTTCAACTGATTGAAAAAGGGGACAATAACCGAAACGGTAGCCATCGAGGTCCTTCAGTCTGATCAGGGCTGTAAGGCAGTGTTCTTTGAAAAGCGTGCAATCGTCTCGCTCATGCCGTCCCGGAAGGATGTCTTCGGCACCCAGCCGAGTACCTGTTTGGCACGCGACACGTCGAGAATACTGACCGGTACGTCAAATGAGCGTGCGGCCTCGTACTTGACGCTAACCGGTGCGCCGAGAATCGCGCAGATCGTCTCGACGATCTGCTTGAGCGACGTGCCCTCACCAGAGCCGATGTTGAAGACGGGATCCACACGCCCGAACGCGGCGCTCGGGGCGTCCATTGTCGCGACGAATGCATCCACCGCATCATCGATATACAGGTAATCGCGAACGACGGAGCCATCGCCCCATATTTGAATGTCGAGTCCGGCCAGCGCGCGCCAAGCGAAGATCGATGCGGCGCCTAACTGGCCCTCGACGTTCTGTCCCGGGCCGAATGGATTGCTGACACGCAGGATGCGTGCGTCTACATTGAACTGCCGGCGATAGAGCATCGCATAGCCCTCAACCGCCGCTTTCGACGCGCCATACACACCGAGCGGCCGCAGTGGATGAGATTCAGCGACCCGATCGGCTTCCGGTACCCCATAGACCGTTCCGCCAGACGAAGCAAAGACGAACGGAATACCCGGATGCCGCCGCATCGCCTCGAGCAGCGCAACGGTACCTGTGACATTAGTGGCCACATCGTCGAGCGGCGCGCTATTTGCCGTTCGCGGCACGGTCGACCACGCAAGATGAAAAACGCCATCGACACCGTCAATGGCGTTGAGCCACGTGTCGACCGACGCACCAAGCGGGCACTCGACGTCATTGGCGTCGTCCACCACCCTTCTCGTTGCACATCGCACGACGTGGCCATTCGCTCGTAGCCGCTCGACGAGCGATCGACCGATAAATCCCGACGCACCGGTCACCAAATAAGTTTTCTTTTCCATTTACGTGCAGAAATCGCCTACCAAGCGCCGACAACTGTGGGTGTGCCCGCAAGTGCTGTCAAACGCCGCCCAATACCTGCCCACATCGATCGATGCTTCGCCGAGGCCGAACCGATTCGCCACGGAGGTCGGGCTCCTTGTTGGCGACACGAATGTATCCCACCGCTGGATCATGCCTCACACTCCCCTTGGTCCTTGGTCCGGTGGCATTCTCGCCCGCCGCTCCAAAGGACAGGCGGCGCTGCGAAGACGAGATAGTCGCCCGCGAGCTTGTCGTATCGGGTGAAGACGCGATCAAAATGTCTGATGCGATTGAGGAAACGGTCGACGCTTTGAGTTCGGTACATCCCGCGACTACGGCGACGCCTGGTCTTTCGATTCGAACAGGGCGAGTTGATCACCTTGGCGTGCGCTGCAGGAGTCCTCGAAGGCATCCAAGCGTAGCATCTGTCAGCCATCACCTCGCTCATGCGTAAGCTCACGACCTTTGAACACCCCGCCCCTTGGCAATGCTCGTTCGCGGAGGACATCCGGCTTCATCGACAGCCACGCAGGTTGGTGGTTGACCCGCCGCGCGAGCGGCCGAGAGCTTGTCGCCGTGTGTTTCGAGCGTGACCCGAAGCTGATGCTCATGCACAACGGTCAAGTACAACGAAAGCAAGAAAAATTATCGCGACAGCATTGTAGCCGATGAGTTTGGCGTCGGGGTTCAAGGAAAGTCATATGTCCGTCGCAGATGAGGATGGAACGCATTGGAAGGGCAACAAACGGTGTCCGAACACTCGCGCCTTGAATAGAGATCCCGCGGACGCCGACATCCGTGTCCATCGTCGGATACGGGGTGACCGGAGCGCAATTGTGTCGTCCAGCCCTGCTGTCGTTTTTGGTGGGGTCAGAAACAGAGCTACCAGAGCAGAAGACATGTCAGGAGCGGGGGCCATCGGTCCCGCAGCGAGCCGCGATGGACCAATTTCTTACCCGTGCGCGGGACGATTGAAGGCGATTACGAGCGCAACCGCCTGCGCGCACGCCATACGGTTTGCAGCCCTCGCCGCGCCAGCTTGATCGCCCACGGCGCCTTGGCCTTCAGGTACTCTACGATCTTCCGCGTCGCAAAAACGGCCTTGCTGTTCTGATAGAAGGCAAGCTGACTTCGCAACACCTGGACTTCTTCCTCCAACGCGCCGGGCGCTGCATGCACCGCCTGCCCGCCCTCAAGAACATACAACGGGAGCTTCACCGCCCCCGACTCGACCATCTTGCCCGTCAACAACGCGTGGTACAACTCACGATGGCGCGCGACACGCTCCGGCGTGTGATACATCGAATTCGGGCGCCGTCGATAGAAGAAATGTATGCCGTTCGTCGCAATGAAGCGCTTTCCGGCGGCGAGTGCCCGAGAATAGAGATCCCAGTCCTCATACGCTTCGAGCTCTTCGCGATACCTCAGCTCGCGCAACACAGCGGTGCGCGCCATGCAGGTCGCAGTCGAAAAGCGATTTTCATACATGCCGAGCGCCCGCGCTTCGCCATAGAACACTGCGTAATCGGCAAATGCGGCCTGTCTACCGATCTGCCCTTCCTCCCGATCCAGGAAGAATCCTGTTTGCGGCACGACGAAATCGAATGCAGGGTTGCATTGCAATGCATTGATCGCCAGTTCGATAAACTGAGGGCCGATGAGATCGTCGGCATCAAGCGTGAGTATGAACTCTCCGCGCACGTGCTGAAGCGCGACATTTCTAGTCGCCGCCAGCCCGATATTCATCGGATTCCGAATGATGCGTATGCGCTCACCTAACGTCTGAATGCGTTCGATCGTGAGGCAACTCAACGCGTCAGTCGAACAGTCGTCAACGACGACGATTTCGACGTTCTCGTAAGTCGACGCCAGGATCGAATCGAGCGTGCGCGGAAGATACTCGCCCAGATTGAAATGCGGTACGACGACCGATACGAGCGGGCGGTCCGCGACCGACTTCGGAGCAGGCCGTGCCTGCAGCACGTCCCACGGCGTCCGACCAGAGGGCGGTTTCAAGACTTCCCGCACGCCTGCCGCATAAGCAACGGCAAGTGCGGCTGCAAGCCCTTCCGCGGTACCGTCGAACTTGCAACAATTGATACCATCACGCCACGGTGAACTGTCACCGAATGCGGGATTGTTCCCGTTCAGCACGCAAATGGCACCCGCGAGCGAAGCCTCGTACGCCGACAGACAGAATGACTCGAACTGCGAAGCCGTCACGCTGATCGACCGGGACAGCAGGTGTGCGCGCTCGATCGGGCTGACATTGTCGAGAAAGACAAAGCGCCCCGCGAGATCCGGTGGAACCATCCGCTGCAGCCGCGCCATGGCGTCCGGCGACGAATGTGCGGCAAATGCGATGTTGCCGCGATACTCCGGATGTGCGCGCAAGAATCCGCACGCCCCCCGGAGAAAGAGATCCGGCCGCTTCAGATACTGGATTTTCGATGGAAATACGATCGGCGTGTCTGCACAAGCCTTGATCGGCTCTCGCGCAACATCGCCGAAATCAAGTGTCACGGGCGGCGCATGGACATGCATGCGAGGCAGCCATTCTTCATCCGAAAAACCGAAGAAGGCTTTGATCGCGTATCCAGCCTCCGGAATCTGCGCGATGACGTAATCAGAATCAGCCAGTGCCTTGCGCTCGAGGTCATAGGTCGCCAGTGCCTGCTTGTCGACCAGCCTGCTGTCGATGTCGGCAAGCAGGCTGTCCACCGTATGCAAACGGATCGCGACGACACTGTCATCGAACTCCCGCCCCAGGAGTTTTTCCTGCGTCGTCGCGAAACCGAGTCCGCCCCAGTCGGGAAATTCAATATAGTCCAGCTTGCCGACTTCGCTTGCGAGCTTGCGAAGTCCCTGGAGAGCACGCACCGATCGCCAGTGCCATTCCGTATCCGTGAACGCCCATTCCGGCGGATAGCAGACACCGTTCGCATCGACGAGCTCGTAATCGAGCTTCGATACGATTATGAGCTTGATCTGTGGATATACCGACGCGAATCGATTCGAATCGAGATCGTCACCGACCCAAACAATGGCCGTTTGCGCCGCCTGCGCGGGATCGAGCGACGACAACATGTTGGCGATGGCGCGACCAATGCCCCCGTGCGTAAACGGAAACAGCTCGGTGGTTACGAAAACTTTCATTGGCCCCTCATCCTCAAATCGCCAGGAATTCGGCATAACGTTGCGTCGATAGCTCGTGAAGCTGATGCTTGTAGTCATCCATCATGCCGATGAGTTCGCTTTCATTCGTAGCGAGCACCTGCTCGATACGATGCGCGACATCTTCGACACTCATCGGATTGTCGACAGCAGTGAGACGGACGTACGGGTGATTCTCGAGACCATCGAGAAACAACGGTCCACGTACACACGGCGTACCCATCGACATAGCCTCGAGGTCGACCATCGGATGGCAATCGATTGTCGTCACGTTCAACACGATGTCCATCGTCGCCATCAGTTCGAGCATGCTCGCGTGATCGCGATATCCGACTTTTTTCACTTTCGTGGAAATCCACTTCGGCAGTTCGAAATCCTTAGCAACCACATAGATCGAATCTACCGAATTAACGGTCTGCGCAGCGAGAACGTTCGTTGCCAGATTCTTCCGCAAATCATTCCATGACGGCGCGAGCGCGCTGTAGCGCCCGGAGCGCGGCGACCGCCGTCGCACCGAACTGCTGTTGACCCTGGGTGGCATGTTGACCAACTGTGGCGCGAAATTGCGCTCCCCGACGATCGGCCCAAGGCCGCGCCGAATCGCGCTGAAGCGTTTGACCCGGCCTTCGCGCGCCATGCGAATCGCCATCTGCGCGTAACGCCGCTCGTCCTCCCACACCCATTGCGCCGTCGTACCGTGCCAGACGAGATACTGGTCGCGGAATCCGTTGTCTGCAAGCGCGTACGTCAACGCGTACATGGAATCGGAAATGCCGTGCAAGACGATCTTTTCGATCGCGCGATCGTGCAGTCGCTGCATGATCACCTCGATCTCGTGCACGGGAATCCCCGTTGATGACGGAATCGCAAGCTTGTAACCAGGCAGCGCACCGACGGCCGAACGGATACCCATCCAGTCGTTATGGAAGATATGGCATACACGGTCGAATCGCGTGTCCGCGTTCGCGTACATCGTATCGCGCGGCGCCTGCCATTCCGCGATCCGCACATCGGGGAATGCGTTCGCGAAATTACTCTGAGGGGCGTCGCTCGTCGCAACCGGCACCACATGAATCGGCGCAATTTCACGATGCGCGTCGGTCATGACACGATGCAGACGTTTGCGCAGGTCCTGCACTTCTCGCAGATCGGCGCACTCCTTGCGCAATCGTTCGATCTCGATCTGCTGTTGTTCGAGCGCACGTTCCTGTCTGTCAATGAGCCGCTGCTGGTTTTCAGTCGTTTCGGCAAAATCGTGAAGCCGACCTTCGAGTGCCGCAACATCGCACTGTTCCAACTCGCTTGCGAGTCCTTGAAGAGCGATCTTCAGTCTGGGCAGGCTCATTCTCATTCGCTCGCCCTCGTCGAGAGGCCGAGACTGGCCATCGGATTGCACGATCGAAACCCGCCGGCCATTCGCGCCGGCCGGCTCGATCTTGTAGACGTCGTGATCTTGAATCACTTCGTGAAAAACCAGCACGTTGCGGTCGGCGGCCAGATCACCGACGTAATCATGCACCCAGCAACCGCCATGCCAATTGTTCTCGCGAAGATCGAACGGCACGAGCTGATTCTCGATCAGCAACAGATAACCTTCGGTCGCCAGCAGACGCTCCATCTCCGCGAGCAGACGGGCGGCATCCTCACGCGTGTTGTGAATCAGCACGGACACCGTGAAGACGACGTCGAACGTGGCTCCTGCAAACGCTTCCGTCACGCTTGGCGCAACGCGAATACGGCGGTCGGCATCCGTCAACGTTGCTGGTGGCTCGTCGAGCAACTGCCGGATCATCGCTTCAGAAAAATCGTAGCCGTGGTAGTCGACGAACGGACATGCCGACAAAACACGCGCCATGCGCCCGAACCCGCAGCCGAAATCGAGCACACGGACTGGCCGACCAAGTTGTTCGCTACGATCGCGCAGGTGGTCGACCAACCAGGCCTCCTGCGCCCGGTACGCGGCACGCCCTTGCTCCGCGCGCCAGTTCTGCTGACGCTCATAATCCGCCCCTGACTGATGCAGCCAGTAGTTCTGATTTGCCTTTTCCATTGATGACCTCACCTACCTGTCGGCGCGTGCGCCGATGATGCGCCCACGCCTTGCCCTTCTACAATGCATCATCCAGTACGCCACTCGTTTCAACCCTGCCCGCATCCAGGGCGGCAGCCGATTCAGACGAACCTGCAATGCGCGCGCTGCCGCAACGACCGCACTTCCTTCGTACGCTGCGAGCTTCACGCGCATAGCCTCGACGGATTCTCCATGCGCCGCGCCGCTCATCCCCTCGAGCACGTACATCGGCAGCGTCATATTTCCGAATGTGATGTGCTTCTTGCGCAGAATGTCGTGGTAGTACAGCCCGATCCTGCGCGTCGCGGCGTCCGAATGTATCATCGAGTGTGCGCGCCGACGGTAGTAAAAATGCACAGCGTTCGTGACAACGAAACGACGACGCGCCATCACTGCCCGCATGTACAGGTCCCAGTCTTCGTAGGCGCTCAGTGATTCGTCGTATCCAAGTGAACGCAGCATTTCGGTGCGGCCCATCATGGTCGCCGTCGAGAAGCGGTTCTGGCACAATCCGGACGATCTCGCCTCCCCTACGAAAGTGATGCATTGGGTCCACACGTCTACCGCCGGATCCGCGTCGGGCCGATCGTCAAAATAGGCCGTTTGCGGCACGACGAATGACACATCATCGTTAAGCGACAGCGCATCCACCCCGATCGACACAAACCGACCGTCAATCAAGTCATCTGCGTCAAGCGTCAATACGAACTCGCCGCGTGCGTGTGAAAGCGCCAGATTCCGCGTGGCAGCCAGTCCGCGATTCTGCGTCGACCAGACCACCCTTATCCGCTCGTCGTTTCTAGCCTGCAGCCGAAGCAGGGCGTCACGGCTTTGGGGATCGGTCGACGCATCGTCGACGACAATCAGCTCGATGTTCGGATACGCGGAATCTAGCGCGCTATCGACCGTGTCCTCGACGTAGCCGCCGAGGTTATAGTGCGGAATCAGAATGCTAACAAGCGCGGCACCCGATACCGGCTTGGCCAGACGCGCGCGCTTCGGTAATGTCCAGGGCCGTGGTCCCGTTGGAACGACAACAGGGTGCAGCGCTTGCGGCGCGGCAAACACCATGGACAACGCACGTTCCAAGCCAGCCGGCGATCCGTCGAACTTCACGCAGTTGACGCCGTCCTGCCACGGCGACTCATTCCCGAATGCCGGATTCACGTCAGCCAGCACGCACAACGCGCCGGAGAGCGACGCTTCGTATGCCGCGAGACAGAATGACTCGAACGTCCCCGGAAACACGCATACCGATTCGCTGATGATGCGATGGCGTTCGGCCGCATCGGCATCGGACACAAAATGGAATCGATCGAGCAAATCATCCGGGATAAGGCGGCGCACCTCGGCCAGATAGTCTGCATCCGCCGCCATCGCGACCAGATAAATCCGCCCGCAATAGCGCGGATTGACCCGGAGAAAATCGCAGCATCCCCGCGCAAAAATATCAGGCCGTTTGATGCGTTGTATCTTCGACGAAAAGACGATCGGCGTATCCCACGTCACCGTGATCGACGCCTGCACCGGCGTGCCGTGATCCAGCACGACGGGTGGCGCATCGATATGTACTCGTGGCAACCATTCGGCATCGTCGAAATCGAAGATCTGCTGCATGGCGGCCGCCGTGCCCGACACCTGACCGATGATCAGATCGCAATCAGCCAGTGCCTTACGCTCCAGGTCGAGCAGTGACAGAGCAGCCCGATCGACGAAACGCGCCTCCATCGAGTTCAGCACGCTGTCCGACGTGTGCAGACGCACGGCAATCGTGGCCTCCTGAAAAGCAAGACCCAATTGCTTTTCCTGCACCGTCGCAAACGCAGCCGCGCCCCAGTCCGGAAACTCGATGTAGTCCAGCGGACCATGTTCGCGTTCGAGCCGCCTGAGCGCTTGCATCGCCCCCACGGAGACGGCGTGCAGTGGATGCGTCGTGTACAGATCCGGACGAACGTAGCGAAAGCCGGTATCGCTGTCGCGTTCGACATACGCTCGTGATGTGGCGTCAACAAACAGCACGCCTGGAAAACGTGTGTTGAATCGTGCCTCGTCGAACGACTCCCCCGTGAAGACCACGGCGACCGCCAACTTGTCTCGGTAACCGCCGGCACCGGAAAATTCCGGCAGGTCGAGCAGATTCGCAATGACGCGACCGATTCCGCCTTGCGTGAAGGGAAACAGCTCGCTTGTAACGAAAACCTTTAGCAACGACATGTGTTCCTCGCGCACGCGGTAATCCGCGCGACTGCCGAAAACAGCGCGAACCCCGCCAAGTCGTCCCGATTGGCAACAGGACGACCACCAACGATCACACGCGACGTCGCATCGCACACAACGGACTGCCGAAATGCAATAGCAGCGTGAACCGAATTCAAAGGAGGCATGCCAGCGAACTCAGACCCGCCGCACTTCCTTGACAGCTCCTGCCTCCATCTCGACGATCACATTGCAAAGATCGTCGATGATGTTCCAGTTGTGCGAAGCAAGCACGAGAATGTCGGCCTTGCCGACGAAGTCCATCATGTGCTTCTCGGCCTTCTTCACGAAATCCGCATCGCCGACACTCAACCACTCGTCCATCAGCAGCACGTCGGCATGCACGCTCGTTACTATCGCGAACGCCAACCGTAAAACCATACCGCTCGAGTAAGTTCGCACCGGCATGTTGAGGTAATCGCCTAGTTCCGAGAATTCCGCGATCTGGGGAGTGAGACGCTGCATCTCGGTTTTGGAAGAACCAAGAATCAGCCCGCGCAGCACAATGTTCTCGTAACCCGTCGCCTCGTAGTCGAGGCCGAGTGTCAGATCAAGCAGGCTGGTCACACGCCCCTGGCTGCGGAACACGCCCGACGTCGGTTCATAGATACCGGCGAGCAAACGCAGCAGCGTCGTCTTGCCCGCACCGTTGTGGCCAATCAATCCAACACGGTCACCCGCGCGGATGTCGAGGGTAACACCGCGCAACGCTTCGACCACTGTCAACTTGTGGCTATCCGATGCGATCCGCCCGCCGGTCACGGACGACAGCATCATTTGCTTCAGCGAGCGGTTGCTTGCGCCATACACCGGCAAGTTGAGGCTGCAATTGTCGAGATTAAGAAATGCCATGACTCAGATCCAGAACGCGATACGGGAACGAAAACGGATGAACAGCGGAATCGCCAGCACGAACAGGATCACCGTCGTGATGCCGGCACCCGCGTAAACCGAAGCGTCCGGCATTGTCCCGTACAGCGGCCCGCGCACGAGTTCGAGAAACATGTAGAGCGGGTTGTAGTGTGCAACGTATGCGCGATGGCCGAGCGCACTGGGCTTCCAGAAAATCGGCGTCAGAAAAAATGCGAGTTGGACAATGCTGCCGACGATGGGCTGCATGTCGCGGAATCGCGCGCAGAAAATACCGAGCAAAAGTGAGAGTGGCACTGCAGCGATCACGATAATCAGCAGACCGGGAATGACCATCAGCCACTGCGGCGTCGGCACGATCTTCGCGTACAACATCACCGGCACGAACGCGAGAATGTTGTGCGCGAAGAATAGGACGTTCCGGTAGACCGATCGAAATATATGCAGCGAGAGGGGAAGCCGTACCGAACGCACGATGCTGTCCGAGCCGATGAACGCATTGCACGCATCGAGGATCAGCGTCGAGATCAGCCCCCAGGTGATGATGCCAAGCGCGAGATAAGGAACGAACTCTTCCGTCTTGATGTTGAGCAACGCACCGTAGAGCGGCCCCATGCCGGCGATCGTGACAACCATTGTGAGCGTGATCCAGAACGGCCCCAGCACCGAACGCCGATAGCGCTGGCGGATATCCTGCCACGCGAGTGTCGTCCAGATCGGGTACGCCTTGATCCCGTCCATCACGTCCCGCATCGCAAGCGTCGCCCTGCTTTCGCCGCCTCGTACTGCAGATAACTGTTGCATGTTTCGTGTGACCCTTTAATCTCAAAAAATAACAATCCACTCACGCCGGCGTGCATGTATCCGTCGCATCACCGGCACAACCGATCCTCATCGCACGCCACGAAAGCAGACTGCATCGCAGGTTGCCGCCCGTGATGTCGTGGCGGCACCTCCTAGTTTCGAGGCCGTATTGTAATGGCCACAACCTCGAAGTTCCATCCTCCGACGCTCACCCCACCTCATATACCACTGAATTCATTGGCTTTTTCTCACCTCCCGCCCACACCTCACCTCCCGCCGCCCGCGCTGCCCGGCACGGCGTCGGCACATGCCTCCGCTATAATCGACCGCCTCACACAGTGGCCGCTCGCCTGCACGGGCACGGTCCGTACTACCCGTCGAACTCTCACGATCATGCAAACTCCCAGCGATTCGCCCGACACCGGCCGCGAGACGGCATCCGCAGACCCGGTCACCGTGGGAAGCCAGCATGCTGATGCACGCATCGCAGAGCTCGAAGCGTGCGTCGCCGATCTGCAGCGAAAGCTCGCCGCCGCTGAAACGCGCGCGCAATCAAGCGCGAACAAACAATCCATCATCGAACAGCTCTCGGCTGATCTCGCCGCCGTTCACGCGTCGGCATCGTGGCGCATCACAGCGCCGTTGCGCGCCGGCGTCAATGTGGCGCGTCGCGCCGTACACTCGACCCGCTCCGTCTCTGCCCATCTGCGCGCGCGCGGCGGCCTCGTGACCGCACTGCGCCACTACTATGCGATATGGCGCAAAGAGGGCGTGCAGGGCATCCGCCGTCGCGCCAACCGGATTCTCGCGCGCGATACGTTCGAGGATAGCCCAGAGGTCTACGCGCGCTGGATCGCGCAATACGACACCATCGACGAAGGCAAGCGCATCGCGCTGCGGGCAGCCGTCGCGAAATTGGCGCGCCGCCCCCTAATCTCGATCGTCGTGCCGACCTACAACAGCGACATCGCACTGCTGCGCGAGATGATCGAATCCGTACGTGCCCAGATCTACCCGCACTGGGAACTCTGCATCGCCGATGATGCATCCACGATCGATGCGGTGCGCACCACCCTTGCCGATTACGCATCGCACGACGCCCGTATCAAGGTCGTGCTGCGCGATCAAAATGGCCACATCGCCGAAGCCAGCAACAGCGCGCTCGCCTGTGCCTCCGGGGAGTACGTCGCGTTGCTCGATCACGACGACATCCTTCCGGAACATGCGCTCTACATGGTCGTCAAGGCGATCAACGAACATCCCGGCGCTCGCCTCTTCTACAGCGACGAAGACAAGCTGACACCGGAAGGCCAGCGTATTGCCCCGTACTTCAAGAGCGACTGGAACCCGGAGCTGTTCCTGACACAAAACCTGTTCTCCCATCTCGGCGTCTACCAGACGGCGCTCATTCGTGAGGTCGGTGGTTTCCGAACAGGCTTCGAAGGAAGCCAGGATCACGACCTTGCAATGCGTTGCATCGAAAAGGCCGGACACGATGCGGTTCACCACATACCTCACATCCTTTACCACTGGCGCGTCGTTCCCGGCAGCACAGCCGCCTCCGGTGCAGAAAAGCCATACGCGCTAACCGCCGGCATTCGCGCCGTCGAAGCACACCTGCAACGCATCGGCGTCAAGGCGACCGTCTCACAAGCCGCGAGCGACATCGGCCTCATTCGCGTGTGCTACGCAATGCCAACACCCGCGCCGCTCGTCTCGATCGTGATTCCCACGCGCGACGGCGTCGAACTGCTTCGGCAATGCGTCGAGAGCATTTTCGACCGCAGCACATACCCGAACTTCGAGATCATCATCGTGGATAACGGCAGCGTGAAGCCCGAAACGCTCGCGTACTTCGATTCGCTCCGTATGCGCCCGAACGTCCGCGTGCTGCGCGACGACCGCCCATTCAACTTTTCGGCGCTCAACAACGTTGCCGTCAGCCAGTCGTACGGCGAATACGTCTGCCTGCTCAACAACGATATCGAGGTCATCACGTCCAGCTGGCTCGAGGAGATGGTGTCGCTCGCCGCGCAGCCCGGCAACGGCGCCATCGGCGCCTGCCTGTGGTACCCGAACGATACGCTCCAGCATGGCGGCGTGATGCTGGGTGTCGGCGGCGTGGCGGGCCACATCCACGCCCGGTTGCCACGCGGAGCATTCGGTTACTTCGGCAGAGCCGTGTCCACGCAGAACGTGTCGGCCGTCACGGCTGCCTGCCTGCTGATTCGCCGGTCGATCTACGACGAAGTGCACGGACTCGACGAGGAACTCGCTGTTGCCTTCAATGACGTCGATTTCTGCATTCGCGTACGCAATGCCGGCTATCGCAATGTCTGGACACCCCACGCCGAGCTGTACCATCACGAATCCGCAACCCGTGGCACCGATCTTTCGCCGGAGAAGGCCCAACGTTTCCGGCGAGAAATCCTCTTCATGGAACAACGCTGGGGCACGGCACTGTGTAACGATCCCGCCTACAACCCCAACCTCACGCTCGATGCGTCGAAGCATGCCTTTGCACTTGCCGACGAGCCCCGCATCGGCCAATTCGATTGACCCGCGCCCGCGTCGTTCGGCATTCTCACAATTCGTTACAGCATCCCCATCCGGCCGGCCAACCCGTGCCGGATACCACGCAGCGCCATCGTCAAATGCGCACGCGCGTCCGGTGCATACAACGCGTAGATGATCAGCCGAACGGGAAGTTTGACCAGCTCCGTCGACTTCCACGTCCACGGGACATACCTCCGCTTCAGCAACGCCACTGCATTGCGAAAGAGATAGTAGTGACGCACCGGGCTGTGCATCGGATAACTGCGCCCCAACGCACGAATCGGCTCTTCACCCAGCTCATGCTGCATCCTCAACCACGGTATGCCGACCACGCGGTAGCCGCGTGAGCGCGCGCGGATGCACCACTCGGTGTCAACGAAATCGATGAACAGTGAATCGTCCATGCGGCCCACGTCGCCCCAGCACCCCAGATTCACACACGATCCAGATGTAATAAGGAAGTCCACATCGATCGGCTCGTTGCCTAACGGTGCGATGCGCTTCAGGCGAAAATAGCCGAATCGCACAAACGGCGCCACGCCCCGTAGCCGGGCATCTTCATAGGCTGGCCCAACCACGGCAACCGCCTCGCGCCGCGCAACGCATTCGCTCGTCACACGCACTAGCTCACGCACCAGCCCTTCGGTTGGCTCGCTATCCTGATCGAACAGCAGCGCGTACTTGCGCCCCTCTGCAATCAGCCGCTCCAGTCCCTGATTCAACGCCGTCGCAATGCCGACGTTACGCATATTCGCCAGATAGCCGATGCGCGCATCAAGTATCCGTTCAACCTCCGGCGAATGGGCTTCCGCCGGCGTGTTGTCCACAACGATGCAGCGGCACAGTTTCGCGATTCGATTGGCGCGCTCGATGCAGGCGCGGTCCGGGTTGTAGAAGACCACAACTGCTCCGACTTCGTCGGGACCGATACCGCTCAACATACGCCACCGAAACACAGATCGAGCGCATCACTCCAGTCCGGTGGCGTGATACCGAATACCTCGGTCAGCTTCGACGTATCCAATTGCGAATTCGCGGGACGCTTGGCTGGCAGCGGATACTCAGCCGCCGGGATAGGCACGATACGCGGCGTCGATGCCAAATCCGCTCGCTGGAAGATCGCTTCAGCGAATCCGGCCCACGATGTGCTGCCGGTCGCCGTCAGGTGATACACGCCGCTTCGCGGCGCCGCCCATTCGTGCAACTCGCCCGATCCGCCCACGCCCTGCGCCAATACGTGCGCGGTCAGGGTCGCAACGGTTGCCGACCAGGTCGGCACGCCGACTTGATCGGCAACCACGCGCAACTCAGGCCGCTGCTCGGCAAGACGCAGCATCGTCAGCAGGAAGTTCTTGCCCCGCCGCCCATACACCCAGCTCGTACGAAAAATGAAGTGCGCGCAGTCCACGGCCGCGATTGCCTGCTCGCCTTCGAGCTTAGTCGCACCATATACGCTCTGCGGCCCGGTCGCATCGCCCTCGACATACGGCGTGGCCTTGTTGCCGTCGAACACGTAGTCGGTCGAGTAATGGACGAACAGCGCTCCCATTCGCTTTGCCTCTTCGGCAAGGACAGCGGGCGCTTCGGCATTGATCTGCCGCGCCGTCACGGCATCCGTTTCCGCCTGATCAACCGCAGTATAAGCGGCCGGGTTGACGATGATCGACGGACGCACTTCGCGCACGAGCGTCCGAATCGCATCGGGACGTCGTAGATCGAGTGCATTACGGTCGACCGCGACCACGTGCCCGAGGCCCTGCAACGTGCGCAGCAGTTCGAAACCGACCTGACCGTTGACTCCGGTGACGAGAATCGTTCGATTACCGTTTGCGGCAACCATCATTCGCCCCTCTGTATCGGGTCACGCATATACCTCGGCATCGATAAGGCGCTTGCCTGCTGCGTCTTTCGCAGCCACTACAGGCTCGCCGTCTATCGGCCACGCGATTCCGATATCCGGATCGTTCCAGACGATGCTGCGCTCATGCTCGGGAAACCAGTAGTCGGTCGTCTTGTAGAGAAATTGCGCCGATTCGGACAGCACGACGAACCCGTGCGCGAATCCGGGCGGCACCCAGAGTTGCCGGTAGTTGTCGGCAGACAGATTCACGCCGGTCCATCGACCGAAATTCGGCGAACTGCGGCGCAAGTCGACCACGACATCGAAAACCTCACCCTCGACTACGCGGACGAGCTTGCCCTGCGCATGCTGAATCTGATAGTGCAGGCCACGAAGTACGTCCTTCGCCGAACGCGAATGATTGTCCTGCACGAATTCGACACCGGGTGCGACAAGTTCGGCGAACTCACGCGCGTTGAAACTCTCGTAGAAGTATCCGCGTGCGTCGCCGAATACCTTCGGCTCGATGATTTTGACTTCCGGCAATGCCGTTGTCGTTACCTGGATGGCCATGCGACTTGGTCAGAGAGAATGTTCTGAAGATAGCGCCCGTAGCTGTTTTTCGACAACGGCGCGGCGAGCTTGCACAGTTGATCGGCGTCGATCCACTTCCTGCGAAAGGCAATCTCTTCCGGGCAAGCGACGACGAGCCCCTGGCGCTTTTGCAGCGTCGCAATGAACGACGCCGCATCGATCAGGGAGTCGTGCGTGCCGGTGTCGAGCCACGCATAGCCGCGCCCCATGATCTCGACATCGAGCGCTCCGTCAGTCAGATAGCGCGAGTTCACGTCGGTAATCTCGAGTTCGCCACGAGCAGACGGTTTGATGTCCGCGGCGATATCGCACACACGATTGTCGTAGAAATACAGGCCCGTCACCGCGTAATTCGAGCGCGGTTTGGTCGGCTTTTCTTCGATCGACAGTGCACGAAAATTTCGATCGAATTCCACCACACCGTAGCGCTCGGGATCGTGTACGTGATACGCAAATACCGTCGCGCCTGCCTCTTTCTCGTTCGCCCGATCGAGTTGTTTCGCCAGGTCGTGCCCGTAGAAGATGTTGTCGCCGAGAATCAGTGCCGAAGGATCGTTGCCGACGAATTCCTTGCCGATGATGAACGCCTGCGCGAGCCCGTCGGGCGACGGCTGCACCGCGTACTGGATGTTCATCCCCCACTGGCTGCCGTCGCCGAGCATCGACTCGAAGCGCGGCGTGTCCTGCGGCGTCGAGATGATCAGGACATCGCGGATGCCGGCGACCATCAGTGTGGACAGCGGATAGTAGATCATCGGCTTGTCGTACACCGGCAGCAATTGCTTCGAGACGACGTGCGTGATCGGGTACAGCCGCGTGCCAGAACCGCCCGCGAGGATGATGCCTTTGCGTGCCATCGCGTTTCTCCTCAGGCGCGTTTCGCGTAGTTGGTCTCGACCCACTTGCGGTATTCGCCCGATGCAACCTCGTCGACCCAGACCTGGTTGTCGAGATACCAGTCGACCGTCTTCGCCAAGCCGGTCTCAAACGTTTCTGCAGGCTTCCAGCCGAGCTCGCGTTCGAGCTTGCGTGCATCGATCGCGTAGCGGCGATCGTGACCGGGACGGTCCGTCACGTAGGTGATCTGGTCACGATAGGAGCCGGCCGCCTTTGGGCGCGCCTTGTCGAGCAGGTCGCAAAGCGTATGCACGACTTCGAGGTTCTTCTTCTCGTTCCAGCCGCCGACGTTGTACGTCTCGCCCGGCACGCCGCGCGCGAGCACTTCGCGGATCGCGCTGCAGTGGTCGCCGACGTACAGCCAGTCGCGCACATTCTGGCCATCGCCGTACACCGGCAGCGGCTTGCCTGCGAGCGCATTCGCGATCATCAGCGGGATCAGCTTTTCCGGGAACTGGTACGGGCCGTAGTTGTTCGAACAGTTCGTCGTCAACACCGGCAGGCCGTACGTATGGTGGTACGCACGCACCAGATGGTCGGAACCCGCCTTCGTCGCGGAATACGGGCTGTTCGGCGCGTACGGCGTCGTCTCCGAAAACTGCGGGTCGGTGGCCGACAGCGAACCGAACACCTCGTCGGTCGACACGTGCAGGAAGCGGAACGCAGCCTTGTCGGCATCGTTCAGGCCGTTCCAGTACTGACGGGTAGCCTCGAGCAGCGTGAACGTGCCGACAACGTTGGTCTGCACGAAATCCGCGGGGCCGTGGATCGAGCGATCGACGTGGCTTTCCGCGGCGAAGTGCAGCACCGCGCGGGGCTTGTGTTCGGCCAGGAGTGCGTCGAGTGCGTCACGGTCGCAAATGTCGACGCGCGCAAACACGTGCTTCGGGTTTCCGTCCAGCGACTGCAGCGTGCGCAGGTTCCCGGCGTACGTCAGCTTGTCAACGTTGAGCACGGCTTCGTCGGAGGCGCGCAGCCAGTCGAGTACAAAATTGGCACCGATAAAACCCGCGCCGCCCGTAACCAGGATCATGAGGCTCCCTCAAGTAATTCGCGGCGAATGCCCTCATGGGCCTCGCAGCATTAGATTCTCAAATGCGAGTAGCTGATGACCGCTACGTCAAACCGGGAATTTTAACCGGTCGACATGGTCTCCAAAGTCATGAAATGCTAATTTTGTTGGGGAGAACGATAATTATAGAGAGCAGGGACGCGCAAAAGCCATGTTGCTAACAACTTGATACAGCGCTCCGAGCCGTTCCCGCGCGTGAAATTTCATGCCAAATTATCCTTATTTACGCAAAGGAAATTGCGAAAAAATGCCCCACACAAACCATTCTCGCGCCCAACCGACGCGTGCATCCTCTACTACGCGATGACCCCGCCCCCCATCGCCATCGGCGACATCCAAGGCTGTCACACCGCTTTCCAGTCGCTGCTCGACAAGCTCTCGCCCCCCGCCGACACGCCGCTCTGGATCGCCGGCGACATCGTCAACCGCGGCCCCGGCTCCCTCGCCGCACTGCGTGCGCTCGTCGACCTCGGCCCGCGCGCGACCGTCGTGCTCGGCAATCACGACCTCCACCTGCTCGCGGTTTCCGCCGGGCTGCGCACCGAACGCCCGGGCGACACCATCGGCGAGATCCTAGATGCGCCCGACGCCGACGCGCTGCTCGACTGGGTCCGCCACCGCCCGTTCGTGCATGCGGAGCACGGAATGCTGCTCGTGCACGCGGGCGTGCTGCCGCAATGGGACGCCACGCTCGTGCTCGAGCTCGCGGACGAGCTCCAGCGCGCGCTCCGTGCGCCCGACTGGCGCGACACGCTGCAAGACCTGTACGGCAACGAGCCGAATCAATGGAGTCCGGACCTGAAAAAACGCGACCGGATGCGCGTCGCGTTCAACGCGTTCACGCGCCTGCGCTTCTGCACGCCCGACGGCACGATGGAGTTCAAGGCGAACGGCGGCCCCGACAGCGCGCCGCCCGGCTACCTGCCGTGGTTCGACGTGCCCGGGCGCCGCACCGAGGACGTGACGGTCGTGTTCGGGCACTGGGCCGCGCTCGGCCTGATGCTGCGCGACAACGTCGTCGCGCTCGATTCGGGATGCGTATGGGGAAACCAGTTGTCGGCCGTGCGGCTCACGGCCGATCCGGCGCAGCGCACGGTCACGCAGGTGCAGTGCGAAGCGTGCCGCTCGCCGGGCGGCGAGTGACGGCACGCTGATTGGCCGGCCCCGGCCGGGCGGCGCGTCAGCCCTCGCGCCCCGGCACGGGCGCGTCGGTCGTCGCCTCGCCCGCCGCACCGGCACCGAGTTCGGTCGCCGGATACGCATGCTTCTGCAATTCGGCGAGCGACTCGGCCGTCGGCTTGCCGACCTTCTCCTGCAGCGTCGCCAGTGCAGCGGCGATCGCGTCGCGCGCCGCCGCGGACGTCGCGCGACGGTCGCCACCCGGCGCGATCGGTTCGCACACGTACAGATGCGCGACGAGCGGGCCGCCGCGCAGCACCATGTCGAGCGACTTGCCGAGTGACAGGTCGCCCGTGTAGGCCGGCGCGACCGACTGTCGCCCGCTCGCGTCCTCGTACATCAGGCAGATCGGCTGCACCGCGCAGCCGGCCGAGACCGCGGCCTGGAACAGGTTCGCATGGAACGGCAGCAGCTCCTGGCCATCGGACGTCGTCCCTTCCGGAAACACGCACATCAGCCCGCCGGTGCGCAGGCGCTCGGCCATCTCGTGCATGATCCGCATCGCCTCGGTGCGCTTCTCGCGCTGCAGGAACACGGTGTCGAGCTTCTCGGCGAGCCAGCCGACGACCGGCCATTGCCGCACCTCGGCCTTCGACACGAACGGCGTCGGCCGCCACGCGTTGACCGCGTAGATGTCGAGCCACGACACGTGGTTGCCGACGACGAGCGCGCTCGCGTCGAGCCGCGCGCCGTCGTTGTGGACGACGAGGCGCATCCCGCAGATCCGCAGCATCTTGATCGACCAGCGGCGCGTCATCTCGGCGCGGCGCGCGGGCGTGACATGCGAAAAACGCAGCGCGACGATCACCATGCCGCGCAACAGGTGAAAGACGAGACGCAGCTTGCGAAAGGCGATCATGGCGAAGGTCCGGCGAGGTTCAGTGGCGCTCGAACGCGACCTGCCCGGCCACGAGCGTGGTACGCACGGTGGCCGGCAGTTCGTAGCCGAGGAACGGCGAGTTGTGGCCCTGGCTCTTCAGCGCACGCGGCTCGACGCGCCAGTGCGCGCGCGGATCGAACACGCACAGGTCGGCCGCGCCGCCTTCGGCGAGGCGGCCCGCCGGCAGTTGCAGCACGTCGGCCGGCGCGGACGTGATGCGGCGCAGCGCCTGCGCGAGCGGCGTGCGCGTCTCGTCCGCCCACTTCAGCGTCAGCGACAGCAGCAGTTCGAGCCCCGTCGCGCCCGGCGTCGCTTCGCCGAACGGCAGCAGCTTCTCGTCGTCGTCGACCGGCGTGTGATCCGAGCAGATCGCGTCGATCGTGCCGTCGGCGAGCGCCACGCGGATCGCTTCGCGATCGCGCTCGCTGCGCAGCGGCGGGTCGAGCCGGAACTGCGAATCGAAGTAGCCGATGTCGACGTCGATCAGGTGGACGTGGTTCACGCCGACGTCGCAGGTCACGGGCAGCCCTTCCGCCTTCGCCGCGCGCACGAGCGCGAGGCCGGCCGCCGACGACAACCGCGCGAGGTGCACGCGTGCGCCCGTCACGCGCATCAGTTCGAAAATGGTGTGCAGCGCGATCGTCTCGGCCGCGACCGGCACGCCGGACAGCCCGAGCCGCGACGCAAGCGCGCCGCTCGCGGCCACGCCGCCGCGGCCGATGAACGCGTCGAGCGGACGCAGCCACGTCGTGTAGCCATAGGTGCTCGCGTACTGCAGCGCGCGCAGCAGCACCTGCGTGTCGCGCACCGGCACGTTGGCGTGCGTGAAGCCGACACAGCCGGATTCCGTCAGCGCGACCATCTCGGTGATCACCTCGCCCTTGAGGCCGACCGTCAGCGCGCCGAGCGGATGCACGTTCGCCTGGTGGAGGTTGCGCGCACGGAACTTGAGCATTTCGACGAGGCCCGGCTCGTCGAGCACGGGATCGGTGTCCGGCGGGCACACGAGGGTCGTGACGCCGCCCGCGACGGCCGCGGCCATCTCGGACGCGAGCGTCGCCTTGTGTTCGTAGCCGGGCTCGCGCAGCCGCGCGCACAGGTCGACGAGGCCGGGCGCGACGACCAGGCCCGACGCGTCGATCGTCTTGTCCGCGTTGAAACCGGCGGGCGCGCTGCCCAGCGCGGCGATCTTGCCGTCCGCGACGAATACGTCGGCCTGCCCTTCGGTACCGGCGACCGGGTCGATCAGCGTGCCGCCTTTGATATGAATCTTCATGCGCTGTCTGTGAATGCGTTGATTGCGTTGAATGCCTGAACGAGGAGGCGCGAAAGCGGGCTCAGTCGCTGTTGCCGGCGACGATGCCCATCACCGCCATCCGCACCGCGATGCCGAACGTGACCTGGTTGAGGATCACCGACTGCGGCCCGTCGGCGACCTGCGAATCGATCTCGACGCCGCGGTTCATCGGCCCCGGGTGCATCACGATCGCGTCGGGCGCGGCGAGCGCGAGGCGCTCGGGCGTCAGGCCCCACGTCTTGAAATACTCCTGCGCGGACGGCAGCAGCGCGCCGCTCATCCGTTCGTTCTGCAGGCGCAGCATGATGATCACGTCGACGCCCTTCAGCCCTTCGTCGAGGTTGTGGAACACCTTCACGCCCATCTGTTCGAGGCCGCCCGGCAGCAGCGTGCGCGGGCCGATCGCGCGCACTTCCGGCACGCCGAGCGTGGTCAGCGCGTGGATGTCGGAGCGCGCGACGCGCGAATGCAGGATGTCGCCGACGATCGCCACGCGCAGCTTCGTGAAGTCGCGCTTGTAGTGACGGATCGTGTACATGTCGAGCAGGCCCTGCGTCGGGTGCGCGTGGCGCCCGTCGCCGGCGTTGATCACGTGCACGTGCGGCGCGCAGTGCTCGGCGATCAGGTACGGCGCGCCGCTCGACGCGTGCCGCACGACGAACAGGTCGGCATGCATCGCCGACAGGTTGTTGATCGTGTCGAGCAGCGATTCTCCCTTGCTCGTCGACGACGCGTTGATGTTCAGGTTCAGCACGTCGGCCGACAGGCGCGTCGCGGCGATCTCGAAGGTCGTGCGCGTGCGCGTCGAGTTCTCGAAGAACAGGTTGAACACGGACTTGCCGCGCAGCAGCGGCACCTTCTTCACCTCGCGGTCCGTCACGCTGACGAACTGCTCGGCCGTATCGAGGATGTGATTGACGATCGAGCGCGGCAGGCCCTCGATCGACAGCAGATGCTTCAGCTCGCCGTTTTTCGTGAGCTGCGGGTTGCCCTTCAGGAACCCGTAGCGAAACCGGTCGGGGCTCGCGGCCGCCGCGGGATTGCCGGTGCGGCCAGTGGTGTCGGTGGTCATGGTGTGCGTGATTCCAACTATGCAAACGGGCCGCGGTGCAAACCAGCGGCCCGGGATACGGTTCGCGTGTCGTTCAGGCGCCGTGCGACTCGCTCTGGGCCTCGATACGCAGCGTGAATCGCGCATCGTCGCGCGCGAGCACGAGCGTCGCGTCAGCCGGCACGTCGAGCGCGCCGCCCGCGAAGCGCGCAGCGACCGGCAGCTCGCGGCCGCCGCGATCGGCCAGCACGGCGAGCTCGACCGCGGCCGGACGGCCGTAGTCGAACAGCTCGTTGAGCGCCGCACGCACGGTGCGCCCGGTGTACAGCACGTCGTCGACGAGCACGATGCGCGCGCCGTCGATCTCGAACGGCAGCGACGTCGGGCTGGCCTGGCTGTGCAGCCCCTTCTTCGCGTAGTCGTCGCGATGCAGCGCGACGTTGACGACGCCGAACGCCGGTGCGCCGAGATCGCGTGCGAGGCGCTCGGCGAGCCACGCGCCGCCGCTGTGAATGCCGGCGAGCCGCGGGCCGCCCGGTGCGGCGAACGTCGTGCCGTACGCGGCGCGGATCTGGTCGAGCAGGACGCGGTAAAGCGCCTCGGCGTCAATGGTGCTCATGGTCGGACAATTGATCGAGATACTGTTGAAGGATGACGCGCGCGGCTTCGGCATCGAGCATGTCGGTGCGTGCGCGGCCGCGCACGTTGCGCTCGCGCAGTCCGGCCTCGGCCTCGACCGACGAATAGCGCTCGTCGACCCACGTGACGGGCAGCCCGAAGCGGCCGTTCAGCTGGTTGCCGAAGCGCTTCGCCTGCTGCGTCATGTCGTGCGGCGTGCCGTCCGGATGCATCGGCAGGCCCACGACGAGCGCGTCCGGCCGCCATTCGGCCAGCAGGTCGCCGACCGCCTTGAAGCGGTGTTCGCGGTTCAAATTCTGGATCACGACGAGCGCGCGGGCCGAGCGCGTCAGTGCGTTGCCGATCGCGACGCCGATCCGTTTTTCGCCGTAGTCGAACGCCAGGAGCGTCGCATCGCGCGCGCTCGCGCCACTCATGCGTGCCCTGCTTCGCCGGACAGCATCGACGAGCTGACGCCGAGCAGGCCGAGCGCGGCTTCGAAGCGCTCCTCGGCCGGCGTGTCGAACACGATGCGCGGATCGGCGGCGACCGTCAGCCAGCCGTTGCGGGAAATTTCTTCCTCGAGCTGCCCTGCCCCCCAGCCTGCATGGCCGAGCGTCAGCAGGAAGCGCTTCGGGCCGGTGCCCGTCGCGACCGCCTCGAGCACGTCCTTCGACGTCGTCATCTCGAGCCCGCCGTCGACGGACATCGACGAGTTGTAGCTCGCGCCCTCGACCGGCTCGTGCAGCACGAAGCCGCGCTCGGTCTGGACCGGGCCGCCGAAGTACACGGGAATGTGCAGCAGCGGCTCGATGTCGAGCTTCAGGTCGATGCGGTTGAACAGCGATTCGAGGTCGATGTCGGTAGGACGATTGATGACGAGGCCGAGCGCACCGCGCTCGCTGTGATCGCAAAGATAGACCACCGTTCCCGAGAACGTCGGATCGGCCATGTTGGGCATGGCGATCAGGAACTGGTTGGTGAGATTGATGCGATCGGAAGGCTTTGACATGGTTTGAATTTTAGCAAAGACGCCGCGACCTGACCGGGCCGCGATCAACAAGCAACGCCGCGCCACGCTGGCAACGGCGCGCGCGGATCACACGGCACTCTAACACGCGCGCGGGCGCTGTCGGCAGCGTGTTGCAGGCCCGCGCGACAAGGGCCGCCGTCGCGTGTCCGTCCCCTTGTTCGTCAGGTCCGGCCGAGCGCCGTACCGAGCGCTGCGGACGCCGCGGTGAGGTCCGGCGGCGCGACGCCGGCCGCGATCTTCAGGAGCGCCGCGCGCAGCATGTCGGACGCGTGGCGGTGCGCGTCGAGGCCGCCGTCGGCGAGCGGCACGCCGTGCGCCGCGCGGCGCCACGCCAGGCCGAGCGTGTCGGCGAGCAGCGCCGCGTGGCCGAGCCCGAGCGCGCATGCGGCC
>NZ_JAKWFH010000130.1:0-2062 GCF_029522185.1 Burkholderia sp. IO2
CCTCGGCGCCGGCGCGGCGCGCTTCGTCGGTGAACGCGCCGCGCGTCGCATGCCGGCCCGGCACCGGCTCCCACAGGTTCGACGGGCGCGGGCCGGCCCGCGCCGCGCGCTGCTGGCCGCGCACGGCCGTCCGCGCGAGATAGCGGTCGAAGCAGCCGGGGGCAAGGCCGTTCGCGACGATCGCCGCGAGCGACGACCAGCCGACCCAGCGCTCGCGGCACGGATGCCGCGCGGCGTGCACGATCGCATCGGCCGCCACCTCCGGCGCATAGACCGGCGCGACCGGACGCGGTGCATGCGGCAGCACGGATTCGGCCCAGTCGAACTGCGGCGTGTCGATCGCGGGCAATTGCACCATCGTCACGCGCACATGACTGTGTGCATGCAGCAGCTCGCAGCGCAGCGCGTCGGTAAAGCCGCGGATCGCGTGTTTCGCGCCGCAGTACGGGGCCTGCAACGGAATCGACCGGTATGCGAGCGCCGAGCCGACCTGCACGATCGTGCCGCGGTTGCGCGGGGCCATCCGTGCGAGCGCGGCACGCGTGCCGTACACGCAGCCGAGGTAGGTGACGGCCGTCACGCGCGCGTAGTCTTCCGGCGAGATGGCGTCGAACGGCGCGAACACGGTCACCATCGCGTTGTTGACCCACACGTCGAGCGGCCCGAGTTCGTGTTCGATCCGCTCGGCCGCCGCGTCGAGCGCAGCCGCATCGCTGACGTCGACGGCAATCGGCAGCGCCTGGACGCCATACGCGCGCACTTCGCATGCGGTGTCGTGCAGCGCGCGCGGATCGCGAGCGAGCAGCGCGACGTTCGCGCCGAGTCGCGCGAACGCGTGGGCGGTCGCGCGACCGACGCCCGCGCTTGCACCCGTGATCGCGACGGTCTTCACGGTCGAGTCCTCCCGTTTTTCGATGATGGCCGGCACGCCGTCGAAGCTTTCGCGCCGCAACGTGCCGGAACGCGATCGGCGCAGCAAACGACATGCCGTCGGCCGCCGGGGCCGTATGGCCTCGGCGCGAGCCGTGAACGGTCGCCCAATTTACAAGCCGGCTGTAACGCGCCGGCCGTCGTGCGCGCAATCCCGCCACCTCGCGGCCGCCTCCGCGCCGGCCGCACGCGCACGAAATTTGCTCCGCCGCGAACGGCTGTCGTCATGCCGGTGCGTCCGGCAAGGAGTCTCGTTGCTCGTTCCGCTGTCCCGCAAAACGCGTCATATCGCGCGCGTCGCACCGTTCGCGTGCGCGGTCGCGCTGAGCGTCGCGTACGCGGCCGCCGCGCCTGCGGCGCCCGGCAATCCGGCCGCGCCGTTGCCGCTCGCGTACGTCGTGCACACGGCCGGCCCCGCCGCGCAGCCGGTGTTCGTGCTCGGCTGGGCGCTGCTCGCGCTGTGTACGTTCGTCTGCATCGCGATCGCCGTGCTGCTGCTGATCGCGCTGTTTCGTCGTCGCGCACGGGCAGGCGGCGGCCACGGCAGCGGCCTGACGATCGTGACCGTGGGCTCCGCGATCTCGATCCTGCTGCTGTTCGGCGCACTCGTGTACATGCTGCGCGTGCTGGGCATGGTCGCCGCACCGCCGCGCCCGCCCGCGCTGACGATCACCGTGACCGCACAAGACTGGTGGTGGGCCGTTCGTTATCCGGACGATGCGGGCAGCCCGGCCTTCGTCACCGCGAACGAGATCCATATTCCGGTGGGCGAGCCCGTCGCGATCGAACTGAAGAGCGCCGACGTGATCCACGCGTTCTGGGTGCCGCAACTTGCCGGCAAGACCCAGACGATTCCCGGCCAGACCAACCGCCAATGGCTGCAGGCCGACCGGCCCGGCATCTATCGCGGCCAATGCTCGCAGTATTGCGGCGCGCAACATGCGCACATGGCGTTCGAAGTCGTGGCCGAGCCGCCGGCCGCGTTTCACGCATGGCTCGCCGCGCAGCGCCAACCGGCCCGGGCACCCGCGGCGGGCGCCAACGCCGAACGCCGCGGCCAGCGCGTGTTCGCCGCGCGCTGCGCGGGCTGCCACGCGGTGCGCGGCACCGACGCCGCGGGCGACGCGGGCCC
>NZ_JAKWFH010000131.1:0-2032 GCF_029522185.1 Burkholderia sp. IO2
GGCAGCGCGTGCGGGTCGCTCATGCGCCGTCGCGCGCGCCGTCCGGCGTACGCAGCCCGCCGCCTGCCTGCTGCGCGGCCGAACCACCGCCGTTCGCGCCGCGCGGTGCGCCGACGAGGCCCGCGAGGCGCGCGCCGAACATCCCGCGCCGGGCGGCCGACAGCGCGATCACCGCGCAGGTCAGCAGGATCAGCGCGAACACCAGCCAGCCGAGCGGCGAGCGCAGCCGCAGGATGTCCGACACAGCGCTGCCGATGCCGTCCACCCGCGTCGCGCGCGCGGCGGCCGGCTGCAGGAACAGCGACACGTTGTCGTACTGCAGCCCTTCGATGCTGTGCGCGACGAGATCCTTGACCATCGGCGCCATCGCGCGCAGGTCGACGCCCGGCCGGTAGCGGATGTACACCGCGGCCGACGACGGCTTGATCTTGTCCGCGAGCGGATCGTTCTCCGGAATCACGACCTGCACGCGCGCGACTACCACGCCTTCGATGTCCTGCAGCGTGCGCGACAGGTCCTGCGACACGCCGTACAGGTAGCGCACGCGCTCCTCGGCCGGCGTCGACACGAGCCCCTGCTTCTGGAACAGCTCGCCGAGGCTCGCATAGCTCGGCTTCGGCAGCCCGTTCGCCTGCAGCACCGTGAGCGCCGCCTGCATGTCGCCGTCCGCGACGCTCACGAGCCACGCGTTGCGGTCCGACGTGTCGCGTGCATCGTTGTCCTTCGACGCGCTGATGCCCGCGTCGCCGAGCACCGCGACCATCTGGTTCGCATCGCGCTCCGACAGGCCCGAGTACAGCTCCTTCTGGCACCCGGCCAACAGCACGAGCAGCCCCGCGAGCAGCGCGCGCGCCGCCCGGCTGCGCCACGCATGCGTGCGCGGCGTCGAATCGATCGTCGTCATCGTTTGTCCGCTTCAGGGCGCGCGGCCGTTGCAGGCACACGCACCGGCTTTCGTCACTCCTGCGTCTTCAGCACCGTGTGCGTGAAGCCGTTCGCCGCCTGCGCAACCGACAGGCTCAACTGGTATTCCGAAATCGTGGTGGTTGCCGTCCACTGGAAATCCATCGCCTTCACCATCGTCATCAGCGGATCGCTGCGGCTGTCCGCCATCGACGTCAGCATCTCGCTGCGGTGCTTGTCGATGTTCGCGTACCGCGAATCGAGATCGTTGCCGTAGGTGCGCAACCGCTCGACGAGCGACGACTGGTTCGCCTGCGCGGGCGTCATCTGCACGGCCGGCGCCGCATCCGCCGGTGCGCGCGACATCGCGACACCGGACGAAGACGGGGGTGCGGCCGACGACGCGCCCGGCTGCATCAGCGCATCGAACTGGCGCACCTGCGCCGGATCGGACGTCGCGCCCGTTTGCTGCGCGGCACTCGCGAGCGCGGCTGCGCCCGGCGGCGCCGCGCCTACGCCTGTTACCGACATGATCGTGTCCTCCTTGACCGACAGGGCCGGAAACGGGCCGGCCGGCACGCACCCACGCCGCACCGGGCGCCCGTCACGGGCGGCCCCGGCATCCGGCGTCGCGCGGCACGGCCGGCGACCGGCATCACGCGCGGCCGGCGGAACTCAGGTGTTGCGCGACCTGGGCGTTCGCCGTCCCCTCCTGCGCGGTCACTGCGTTGCTGGTTTCGAACGTCGCAGTCGATTGCTGAACCTGGAAGTTGATCTTCGTCAGTTCGAGCTGCGTCTTGGTCAGGTCGTCCGCCTGTTGCTGGACCTGCTTCGTGTCGGTTGCGCTACCGGTGGGGGCAGTCATGTTTCGCTCCTTTACGTGACGTTCACTTGCGTTGCCGGCGGCGGCCCCATGCCCCGCCGATGACGTGACGCGCCGCCTGTCGGCGACGTGTCGCGTGATGCGCGCAGCGCGATTCGCGCTGCGCCTGATTCGTCGCGACGCTAGTGCGCCGCCTCCTTCGTCGATACACCGGCCGCCGGCTCGCGCGGCAACAGCGTCGGCCCCGGCACCGGCTGCGCGACGCCCGCCGCCGCACCGCTCGCGAGCGGCGCCACGGGCGGCGCC
>NZ_JAKWFH010000132.1:0-1963 GCF_029522185.1 Burkholderia sp. IO2
GCGCCAACCAGCACATCCCATCAGGGACCGTGGCCGAAGGCCACAATCAGAGTCCGAATGTACGGGTGCAATCTTTACCTCGCGTCGTCACGTACTGAGAGCTTGGCAAGCCGGGGGCGTCCATGTATGGGGAGATCTCGCCTTATGCCTGAAAGGGCGACGGCGTCGAGCCGGAGCGAGAAGTCATACATGGACGCCCCCGTTTTGCCAGGTTCGCGGTGAGTGACGGTTCGAAGGCATCGATTGCAGCCATACATCCGGACTTTGATGTCAGGCGTACGCCTGCTGTCCCTGATGGAATACGCTGGCCAGCTCCTCAATCAGCAGATCGCACTTGAGGTGCTCTGACTTCTATGGGTTTTGCCGGCCACGGTCTGACCTGTCTCGCCATCACTGCATTGCTTGCCTGAGCAATCGGGTGGTTTGTCGCTCCTAAAGTTTGTCGCAGCGGTCTTGTTCGACTGCAAGCCGACCGGGTTATGCGACTGCCGCGGCAGTCGCATAACCCGGTCGGAACTGCTGGTTGTGAGCCAGCAACGCCCATATGACGCGTGCATTCTTGCTGGCCAGGGCTACGGCAGCGATGTTGGGATGGCGTCGGCCTAGCAGGCGGCTCAGCCAGCTATCGGTGTCGGGCTTTCGTTGTGCGGCTAGGATGGCCGATCGCGCGCCGTGGATGAGCAGCGTACGCAGGTAGGAGTCGCCTCGCTTGCTCATGCCCAGCAAGGTCGATTTGCCGCCGCTGGAATGTTGCCGAGGGACCAGCCCAAGCCAAGCGGCCAGTTGACGGCCGTTCTCGAAGTTCTTGGCATCGCCGATCGACGCGACCAGTGCGCTTGCCGTGATTGGCCCGACGCCGGGAATCTCGGCAAGTTTGCGGCTGGCGGGATTGTCGCGGTGCCAGGTCTGAATTTGCGTCTCGAGTTCTCGAACGTGCTGATCGAGCAGCTTGAGATGCTCCATCAGGCGCAGCACAAGGAGACGAAACGGGCCTGGCAAGGCGCAAGTGTCGGAGTCGAGCAGTTCGGGTACGCGTTGCGCGATGTGGGCGATACCTTGGGGAATCACCAGGCCGAATTCGGCGAGGAGCCCACGAATCTGATTAGCTTGCGCGGTGCGCGCCTTGACGAAACTCTGACGTGCGCGATGTACGGCGAGGACGGCCTGCTGCGATTCGGTCTTGATGGGGACGAAGCGCATGTTGGGCCGAGCGACGGCTTCGCAAATTGCTTCGGCATCGGCCGCATCGTTCTTGTTGGTCTTGACGTAGGGTTTAACGAATTGCGGAGCCATTAGTCGAACGGTGTGTCCGCATTCTTGAACGCGTCGTGCCCAGTAATGCGCGCTGGCACAGGCCTCCATGCCGATCAAGCACGCTGGCAGATTCGTGAAGAACAGCATTAATTGATCGCGCCGGATCTGCTTCTTGAGGACGGCTTTGCCGTGCGCGTCGACGCCGTGGATTTGAAAGACGTTCTTTGCCAGATCGATACCAACGGTCGTAACCTTCATGATGGGCGTTCCCTCTGGTTAAGTGGTGGCTGACACTTCCACTTTGGCACATCGATGCCGTGCCGGGCGGGGGCGTCCATTCCATTAGCAGAGGTCGTAGTAGTCACAGGACAGGCCGATGAGGCTGAAGCTGGTGACGAAGGGCCGAACGGGAAGGAGTGTCCAGCGTCATGTCGATGCGACAGGCAATGCGTCAGATGCCCGTGCGAGCGGGGCGAGCGGGAAGCATACGCGGTGAAGCTGCGTCTATGCCCGTGAGCGACGAAGGCTGTTGCCCGCGCCATGAATCCGGGGACACGGGGTCATCGCTGCTGATGGCGGCGCTGACGAGGGAGAACCTGAAGCAGGCGTTCAAACGGGTACGGGCCAACAAGGGAGCCGCTGGCGTGGACGGTCTGGATATTGACCAGACGTCGCGCCATCTGGTGACGGCGTGGCCCGCGATCCGTGA
>NZ_JAKWFH010000133.1:0-1684 GCF_029522185.1 Burkholderia sp. IO2
ATGTCGTAGCCATTTCAAGATGTCGTAGCGGCGGCTAAATAGAAATGTCGTGTTTTGAAGGGTTCAGGGTTCGTCTCTTTCGGGTTACAGATTTCGCGGAGTCGAAGAGCGGAGCTTGAACGGGCAGGGCGCTTACGCCAGTTCCAGTGTCCCTTGCAGACCGACGGCCAGGTTTGCGGGGTGGTTGCTGCGTCTGTTTGCGCTGAGCAATATCCACAACCACCTGCTCGACATCGGCCTGCGTGAACTCACGCTGCTTCTTTTTACCCGGTTGAGGTGTGTTGCGATTCGTCTTGGTCGAGTCACCTCGATGCGCTCGCGATGGAGCCTTACCAATCCGGCTGTTATCGCGTTGTGCTTGAAGGGCTTGCGCGACCTGCAGCACGTGACTCAAACGCTTGTGTTCGACAACGGCGGCTTGATCGATCTCGGCCAGCCGGTCGTACTGTCTGCAGGGCAGCACGCGACCCTCTGTTCGGAGTTCGATGCGCCCATCCGGGTACTCCCAAACCTCGATCGTTCGGTCGATCAGCTTCCGATTCTCCGGCGTATCGTCCAGCAAATACATCACCCGGTCGTACTGCACCGTCAGCGACTTCGTGACTTTCCTCAGCTCGCGCCATGTCATCACCCAGTCGAGATTCTCATCGGCATGCAGCGGCCGGTGTGCATTGAAGTCGCTCTTCGGAGGCTTTGCGAAACGTGCGTTGTAAGCGGCCATGAAGAGGGGCATGTAAGCGTTGGCGTCGGCCACCGTGTTGATCCCGCGCAATCGCATCTCCTTGACCAAGCGATCCTGCAACGTCAGATGTGCTCGCTCGACTCGCCCCTTGGCCGGACTGCTGTTCGCGCAGAACGTGTCGATGTTCAGCTCAGACATCGCTCGGCCGAAGTGCGTTACGCGGTTGCCGTTCTTGCCAGGTTTGACGTTGCGGAACACGCTGTACTTGTCGCTGTAGAATGCTCCAGGTTTGCCGTGCCGTTCGATATACGCCCGCGTCGCCTCGAAGTAGCTGAAGGTCGATTCGGTCTGCGTGAAGTGCAGCATCATCAACCGGCTCGTCGCATCGTCGACGTACACCAGTAGCGTGCAGGCCGCCGCCCGTTCCTCGAACCACCGATGGTCGCTGCCGTCGATCTGGATCAGTTCGCCCAGGCAGGCCCGGCGTGCTCGTGGCTGATAAACCTTCGGTGGTCGCTGTCGGCGCGGCACCCACAAACCAGCTTCCGTCATCAGCCGCCGTACCGTTTCCTTGGCGAGCTGGATGCCGTGGCATTCCCGAAGCTTCTCGCACGCCAGTGTCGGCCCGAAATCGGCGTAGCGATCCCGGATGATCGTCAGGGCCCGCTGGGCCAACTCCGCATCCAGCCGCCGGTTGCCAGGACCGCCACGCTTGCGCGAGGTCAGGCCCACCGCGCCAGACTCCCGATATCGAATCACCAGCCGCTCGATCTGCCGGACCGTCAGGCCCAGCCGTTCGGCCGCGCGGCCGGGCTTCAGGCCCGAATCCACCACAGCCTGAATCACCTTCAGACGGTCGAGTTCTCGCATGTCCAATGTCACCAGAGCTGTTCGGTGCATCGTCGGCTCCATGATCTGACGGGGAACCGGCAAGCTTACCGAGGTCCAAATGCGACATTTCTAAATGGCTAGAACACGACATTTCTAAAAAGCTACTACAAC
>NZ_JAKWFH010000134.1:0-1433 GCF_029522185.1 Burkholderia sp. IO2
CTATATGAACGCGTCCCGTTTGCAACAGTTTTCGTGTGTTCAGACAGACAGGATGGGCTGCAGCTCTATATCCGGCCTTGTTGCAGCCAGTACTGCCGCTGCGGGCCCCTATGAAATTCGCTGACTCGCGCCTCATTCTCCTGGCGAGCTCGAAGCTCTTACCACGATTCAGGTTTAGCGAGTCCCGGTCCTACCTGGCTTGTCATCACACTCGATTCCTGCGCAACCTTTCGACGTTCACCCAGTGTTAAACGTTGATCTTCAACGTGGCATTCACCGATCAGGCCGGCTTCACGCTCACGTAACCCTTTTGGTACGGCCGGTCATGGGCCAGTACAGCCCAGATCGTCCGTGCCATCTTGTTGGCCAGTGCGACGATCACCACATTCGGCGGTCGCCGCTTCTTCATCTGCTCGATCCACTCACCGGGCTCTTTCGCATGCGTCAGCACGCTTCGTGCCCCGTGAATCAGTAGCGTGCGCAGATACATGTCGCCCCTCTTGCTGATCCCGTGTAAGTTCACCTTACCGCCCGAGCCGGTCTGCTTCGGCACTAACCCGGCCCACGCCGCGAACTCTCGTCCCGAGCTGAACGCCTTCGGGTCGCCCATCATTGCTACCGCTGCGGTGGCCGTCAGCAAACCTACGCCCGGTATCTCGCTAATCGCCTTCACCGCCTTGTCTTCCTTCTTCCATTCGCGCATCCGGCGTTCGATTTCCGCGATCTGCTCGTCGAGCTTTGCCAACCCGTTCCATTGCTCGCGCAACGTATCGATTAGCGCCGCTGGCAAGCGCTCCGCGATTCGGCCAAGCACGGCCGGTATTTCCTTGTCCAGCTTCGCCCGCCCCTTGCTCATTACCTCCCCGTATTCCGTCAGCAAACCTCGCAATCCGTTGACCTGCATCGTGCGGAACTTCACCAACTGCTCGCGCATCCGGTGCAGTGCTACCATCGCCTGCTGCATCTCGGTCTTCACCGCCACCGGCTTGCCGGGTTGCTGTACCGCCAGCCAGATCGCCCGTGCGTCCGCCGCATCGTTCTTGTTGCGGATGTTGAACGCCTTCACGAACTCGGCCGGCATCAGCCTGACCTCGTGACCCATCTGCGTCAATTGCCGCGCCCAATGGTGGGCTCCGCCACACGCTTCCATCCCGATAAGACAGGCCGCGCGGTTCGCGAAGAACTCAAGGAATTTCGCCCGCTTGATTGCCTTATTCACGATCCCGCCGGTTTCCCTATCAACGTAGTGCACTTGGAAAACCTGCTTGGCGACGTCGACTCCTACGGCCATACTGTTCATCGTGGATCCTCCGGTTGCCGGGAAATGCGTGCATTTTCCACTTGGGCACATCGATGCCGTTGGCCCGTGAGGGTCCACCCCTTTTTCTGCTCTCACGTTCACGGGTGGGACGCGTTCATTTCAATTCTCCTGT
>NZ_JAKWFH010000135.1:0-1403 GCF_029522185.1 Burkholderia sp. IO2
AGCTTTGATCCGTAGATGTCCGAATGGGGAAACCCACTCCTTTTGGAGTATCCATGGCTGAATACATAGGCCATGCGAAGCGAACGCGGTGAACTGAAACATCTAAGTAACCGCAGGAAAAGAAATCAACCGAGATTCCCAAAGTAGTGGCGAGCGAAATGGGATGAGCCTTGCACTCTTTATTTGTATTGTTAGCCGAACGCTCTGGAAAGTGCGGCCATAGCAGGTGATAGCCCTGTAGGCGAAAACAGTATGAAAGAACTAGGTGTGCGACAAGTAGGGCGGGACACGTGAAATCCTGTCTGAAGATGGGGGGACCATCCTCCAAGGCTAAATACTCGTGATCGACCGATAGTGAACCAGTACCGTGAGGGAAAGGCGAAAAGAACCCCGGGAGGGGAGTGAAATAGATCCTGAAACCGCATGCATACAAACAGTCGGAGCCTCGTAAGGGGTGACGGCGTACCTTTTGTATAATGGGTCAGCGACTTACGTTCAGTAGCAAGCTTAACCGTATAGGGCAGGCGTAGCGAAAGCGAGTCCGAATAGGGCGTTCAGTTGCTGGGCGTAGACCCGAAACCAGGTGATCTATCCATGGCCAGGATGAAGGTGCGGTAACACGTACTGGAGGTCCGAACCCACTAACGTTGAAAAGTTAGGGGATGAGCTGTGGATAGGGGTGAAAGGCTAAACAAACCTGGAAATAGCTGGTTCTCTCCGAAAACTATTTAGGTAGTGCCTCGTGTCTCACCTTCGGGGGTAGAGCACTGTCATGGTTGGGGGGTCTATTGCAGATTACCCCGCCATAGCAAACTCCGAATACCGAAGAGTGCAATCACGGGAGACAGACATCGGGTGCTAACGTCCGGTGTCAAGAGGGAAACAACCCAGACCGCCAGCTAAGGTCCCCAAATATAGCTAAGTGGGAAACGAAGTGGGAAGGCTAAAACAGTCAGGAGGTTGGCTTAGAAGCAGCCACCCTTTAAAGAAAGCGTAATAGCTCACTGATCGAGTCGTCCTGCGCGGAAGATGTAACGGGGCTAAGCTATATACCGAAGCTGCGGATGCGTGCTTAGCACGCATGGTAGGAGAGCGTTCCGTAAGCCTGCGAAGGTGCCTTGTAAAGGGTGCTGGAGGTATCGGAAGTGCGAATGCTGACATGAGTAGCGATAAAGGGGGTGAAAGGCCCCCTCGCCGTAAGCCCAAGGTTTCCTACGCAACGTTCATCGGCGTAGGGTGAGTCGGCCCCTAAGGCGAGGCAGAAATGCGTAGCTGATGGGAAGCAGGTCAATATTCCTGCACCATTGTTAGATGCGATGGGGGGACGGATCGCGGAAGGTTGTCCGGGTGTTGGAAGTCCCGGTCGCTGCATTGGAGAAGGCGCTTAGGCAAATCCGGGCGCG
>NZ_JAKWFH010000136.1:0-1400 GCF_029522185.1 Burkholderia sp. IO2
TACCCAATGGGATGGACGCCCCCACTCGTAACGGCATCAATGTGCCAAAGTGGAAGTGTCGAGCAACCACTTGAACCGAGGGGAGCGTCATCATGCAGATTACGACGATAGGCATCGATCTGGCAAAGAACGTATTCCAAGTTCACGGCGTAGATGTTCGAGGCAAGGCGGTGCTGAAGAGGCAGCTCAAGCGCAGTCAAATGGTGACCTTCTTCGCGAATCTGCCTGCGTGCCTGATCGGTATGGAAGCGTGTGGCAGCGCCCACTACTGGGCGCGCAAGCTCCAGACGCTCGGGCACACCGTGAAGTTGATGGCTCCCCAATTCGTGAAGCCGTATGTAAAGACCAACAAGCACGATGCGGCTGACGCGGAAGCCATCTGCGAAGCGGTCAGCCGGCCGAACATGCGATTCGTACCGCTCAAGCATGTCGAGCAACAAGCGGTGCTCGCGCAGCATCGTGTTCGGCAAGGGTTCGTCAAGGCTCGGACCGCGCAGGCCAATCAGATTCGGGGGCTATTGGGCGAGTTTGGCTTGGTCGTGCCGCAAGGCATCGTGCGCCTCTTCGAGCTTGTGCCGGCGTTGCTGGAACAGGAGACGGACCAGTTGCCAGGCACGTTTCGCGAATTGATCCATCGCTTGCTCGACCATCTGAAGGAGTTGGACCGGCAGGTCGGCGAGTTGGAGGCCCAGATTCAAGCATGGCACCGTGCCAATGCGCTGTCGCGGAAGTTGGAGCGCATTCCAGGCATTGGGCCGATTACGGCGAGCGCGCTGGTGGCATCGATCGGTGATGCCAAGAACTTTACAAACGGCAGGCAATTGGCAGCGTGGCTCGGGCTGGTGCCCAAACAGCACTCGAGCGGCGGCAAGACGAACCTGCAGGGCATTAGCAAGCGAGGGGACACGTATTTGCGCACGTTGCTCATTCATGGAGCGCGGGCGGTGATCCGACATGCGGAGCACAAGCTGCAGGCGCACCAGTGGCTGCACAAACTCATCGCCCGACGTAACAAGAATGTGGCAGTCGTTGCACTGGCCAACAAGAACGCCCGTATCGTATGGGCGCTGTTGGCACGCGATAGTGAATTCCGATCCGATCACGCCGCAGCGTGATCGGATCAGCTTGCAGGAAGAGCAACAGAAGGCTTCATGGCAGCAGGCAGAACTCCACCGATTGCACGAGCGATCAGGCAGTGATGGCAAACAGGTTAGACCGTGGTTGGCTAAGCCCGCGTCTCCCCAGGCACTTCGAGTGCGATTACCCGATTGCGGCGCCAACCAGCACATCCCATCAGGGACCGTGGCCGAAGGCCACAATCAGAGTCCGAATGTACGGGTGCAATCTTTACCTCGCGTCGTCACGTACTGAGAGCTTGGCAAGCCGGGGGCGTCCATGTA
>NZ_JAKWFH010000137.1:0-1367 GCF_029522185.1 Burkholderia sp. IO2
GGGAGCGAAGCAATTGGAAGTGGTTCCAAGAAAAGCCTCTAAGCTTCAGTCTAACGATGACCGTACCGCAAACCGACACAGGTGGGCGAGATGAGTATTCTAAGGCGCTTGAGAGAACTCGGGAGAAGGAACTCGGCAAATTGGTACCGTAACTTCGGGATAAGGTACGCCCTTGTAGCTTGACCAGCCTGCGCTGGAAGGGTGAAGGGGTTGCAATAAACTGGTGGCTGCGACTGTTTAATAAAAACACAGCACTCTGCAAACACGAAAGTGGACGTATAGGGTGTGACGCCTGCCCGGTGCCGGAAGATTAAATGATGGGGTGCAAGCTCTTGATTGAAGTCCCGGTAAACGGCGGCCGTAACTATAACGGTCCTAAGGTAGCGAAATTCCTTGTCGGGTAAGTTCCGACCTGCACGAATGGCGTAACGATGGCCACACTGTCTCCTCCCGAGACTCAGCGAAGTTGAAGTGTTTGTGATGATGCAATCTACCCGCGGCTAGACGGAAAGACCCCATGAACCTTTACTGTAGCTTTGCATTGGACTTTGAACCGATCTGTGTAGGATAGGTGGGAGGCTATGAAACCGGAACGCTAGTTTCGGTGGAGCCGTCCTTGAAATACCACCCTGGTTTGTTTGAGGTTCTAACCTTGGCCCGTGATCCGGGTCGGGGACAGTGCATGGTAGGCAGTTTGACTGGGGCGGTCTCCTCCCAAAGCGTAACGGAGGAGTACGAAGGTACGCTAGGTACGGTCGGAAATCGTGCTGATAGTGCAATGGCATAAGCGTGCTTAACTGCGAGACCGACAAGTCGAGCAGGTGCGAAAGCAGGTCATAGTGATCCGGTGGTTCTGTATGGAAGGGCCATCGCTCAACGGATAAAAGGTACTCTGGGGATAACAGGCTGATACCGCCCAAGAGTTCATATCGACGGCGGTGTTTGGCACCTCGATGTCGGCTCATCTCATCCTGGGGCTGTAGCCGGTCCCAAGGGTATGGCTGTTCGCCATTTAAAGAGGTACGTGAGCTGGGTTTAAAACGTCGTGAGACAGTTTGGTCCCTATCTGCCGTGGGCGTTGGATATTTGAAGGGGGCTGCTCCTAGTACGAGAGGACCGGAGTGGACGAACCTCTGGTGTACCGGTTGTCACGCCAGTGGCATCGCCGGGTAGCTATGTTCGGAAGAGATAACCGCTGAAAGCATCTAAGCGGGAAACTCGCCTTAAGATGAGATATCCCTGGGGACTAGATCCCCTTGAAGGGTCGTTCGAGACCAGGACGTTGATAGGTCAGGTGTGTAAGCGCAGTAATGCGTTCAGCTAACTGATACTAATTGCCCGTAAGGCTTGATCCTATAACAAGTCTG
>NZ_JAKWFH010000139.1:0-1344 GCF_029522185.1 Burkholderia sp. IO2
GGGCCTGTCAGGAATTTTGTGTTTAAGGCATAACATGCTCCCAAGGAGAATTTATGCCTCGCAAACCGAAAGCCCAGCCGGCGGCTCTGCCGGCGATTCCGGCCGAGTTGCTTGAGCAGTTCGGCAACGGTCCGATGACGGCTGAAGCCATCAATGCCGCGACGCTGGCGCTCAAGAAGGCGCTGATCGAACGGGCACTGGGCGGCGAGATGAACCATCATCTCGGCTACCCTCCCGGTGCTGCCAAGCCGGCCAACGCCACGAATCAGCGCAACGGCAAAGGGGCCAAGACGGTTCTGACCGAAGACGGTCCGATCCGTATCGAGGTGCCGCGTGACCGCGACGGCAGCTTCGAACCCATCCTGATTCCCAAGCACGAACGGCGCTTCACGGGCTTCGACGACAAGATCGTCGCCATGTATGCCCGAGGCATGACCGTACGCGAGATCCAAGGCTTCCTGCTGGAACAGTACGGCACTGAGGTCTCGCCCGACTTCATCAGCTCGGTCACCGACGAGGTCATGGCCGAAGTAACCGCCTGGCAGGCCCGGCCGCTCGAGCCAATGTATCCGGTCGTGTTTTTCGACGCACTGCGGGTCAAGATTCGCGAAGACGCCGTCGTGCGCAACAAGGCGGTGTACCTGGCGCTGGGTGTGCTGCCCGACGGCACGCGGGAGATCCTGGGCCTGTGGATCGAAAATACCGAGGGCGCCAAGTTCTGGATGAAGGTGTTCAATGACTTGAAGACGCGCGGCGTTCACGACATCCTGATCGCCGTCACTGACGGACTGAAGGGCATGCCCGAAGCGCTGGCAGCAGTGTTTCCGGCCACGACGCTGCAAACCTGCATCGTCCATTTGATCCGCAACAGCCTCGATTACGCCAGTTGGAAGGACCGCAGAGGACTGGCCGCCGCGATCAAACCGATCTACGCCGCCCCCAGTGCGGAAGCCGCTCAGGCCGAACTCGATGCGTTTGCGGATGGTCCGTGGGGCCAGAAATTCCCGACCGTCAGTAGCGCGTGGCGCAACGCCTGGGATCGTGTGATTCCGTTCTTTGCGTTTCCGCCGGGTGTGCGCAAGATCATCTACACGACGAACGCGATTGAAAATATCAACTCGCAGTTGCGCAAGATCATCAAGACCCGTGGTCACTTCCCGACCGACGAGGCAGCCACGAAACTCATCTGGCTGGCCCTGCGCAACATCACGGCGAATTGGGGTAGTGCAGCTCATGACTGGAAGACCGCCATGAACCAATTCGCTATCCTTTACGCAGATCGATTCATCCGGCCTTCCGTGTAATTACTCAACCCGCCTTGAACACGGAAATCCTGACACCCCC